>CALWMQ010000224.1 GCA_944382025.1 uncultured Clostridia bacterium
GGAAGTGTTTGCCCTGCGTCCCATGACCTGCCCCTTCCAGTACCAGGTCTTCCTGAACCGCCGCCGCTCCTATCGGGATCTGCCCATGCGTCTGGGGGAAACGTCCACCCTGTTCCGCAACGAGGACAGCGGCGAAATGCATGGCCTGATCCGGGTACGCCAGTTTACTATTTCAGAGGGGCATCTGATCCTTCGCCCTGATCAGCTGGAAGAGGAGTTCAAAGGCTGCCTGCAGCTGGCTAGGGATATGCTGGATACTTTGGGGCTGCTGGAGGATGTGACCTTCCGTTTCTCCCAATGGGATCCTGACAATCGGGATAAATATATCGGTACCCCCGAGCAATGGGCAGAGGCCCAGGGAACCATGGCAAAAATCTTGGACCATCTGGGGGTTAAATATACGATAGGGATTGGTGAGGCGGCTTTCTACGGTCCCAAACTGGATATTCAGATTAAAAATGTCCACGGCAAGGAGGATACTCTGATCACCATTCAGATCGACCAGATGCTGGCGGAACTGTTTGGCATGGAGTACGTGGATGAGAACGGCAAGATGGTTCGCCCCTACATTATTCATCGTACTTCCATCGGATGTTATGAACGTACGTTGGCCCTGCTCATCGAGAAATACGCCGGGGCATTCCCCCTGTGGCTGGCACCGGAACAAGTCCGGGTACTGCCTATTTCAGAGCGGCTACTGGACAAGGCCGCGGAAGTCAACGAGGCTTTGAAAAAAGCTGGGCTGCGGTCTGAACTGGATTCCCGCAGCGAGAAAATCGGCTACAAAATCCGGGAGGCCCAGATGCAGAAGGTGCCTTACATGCTGATTATAGGTGATCGAGAGGCGGAAGCTGGTGAGGTGTCGGTCCGCTCCCGGAAAGACGGGGATATAGGCGCTATGAGCGTAGACGCCTTCATCGGCAAAGCGCTCCGTGAGGTAGCAGAAAAGGCCCGCTAACTGGGCAACCTAGGGCGGGGGCGCTGCCCCTCGACCCCGCCGCCTTTTGAAAAAGGCGGGCGAAAACTTCTCTTAGGTATTCTTGCGGAAGTACTTTTTATATAGCCAAACAGGCCGGAACAAATCTGTTCCGGCCTGTTTAATGTTTAATGTATGTGTGTTGACTGACGCAAAGTGAATGCCATCAGGTTTGCGGCATCTGTCCCGATTCCGCTATCAGTTTCTCCGACTGCACTGAATTGCCCGCCAACATCACTTCTGTAATATTCCAGGTATCCTCCGTATTGCATAACGCATATGCCTTGCCGCCGAATGTTTCAGCAGTATAGACAGCAATCACTTTGGCGCAGGATTGCCCCTCATTGGCGGACAACTCGGGCTGCTCCACATGACATTTTTCCTCTATCTTCCGCAGGGACTCATCCTGTTCTCCGTCCGCTCTGAGCAAAAGCATCTCCAACTTCCCAAGTTTATGGAATATCTCTTGGAATGTCGGATAGCCCTCATGATAAACCATCCCCAGCAAAATGATACGCAGAATTGGCGTGCAGCATAAATATTGTCATAAGAATGCCCCCGGAACCAAGATGGTCACGGGGGCATTCCTTCAGTCTATTATTTCTTGGGTTCCGGTTCCTGACTGCCCGGAACGGTTCCGGGGGCTGTCCCCCCTCGCTTTATTCCAGGTTCCCGGTGAGATGCATGATCACCGCCAAGGCGGCTAAGGGCGCGGTTTCACACCGTAAAATCCGTTTGCCCAGGGTAACAATGTGTGCCCCTTGTTCCCGTAGAAGCTCCACTTCCCCCGTCTCAAAACCTCCCTCCGGGCCTACCACAATGGACAGGGATCGGGTTGCCTGGTTGACCAGCCCCGATAAGGGCTGCCCACCGCCTTCATAAAATACCACGGTATTTTCCGCTTTCAGCCGCTCTGCCGCCTGGCTGAAGGACAGGGGTAATGACACCTGCGGTATTATACCTCGGCCAGACTGCCCAGCCGCCTCGGCGGCGATTTTCTGCCAACGTTCCCGTTTCTTTTCCCCTTCCCCCGGTTTCAGGCGGACAATGCTCCGGGCGGTAATCACCGGCACCACGGCTGTCACCCCCAGCTCCACCGACTTCTGGAGGATCCATTCCATCTTCTCTCCCTTGGGCAGCCCTTGGTATAAAGTTACCATGGTATCCGGTTCGCAGGCTGTGGGGGTATGATACAGCACCTTTAGACGCACTGCCTCCTCCTCAAAGCCTACCACCTCACAAAAATAATCGGTTCCCCGCCCGTCGCAAAGGGTGAGATTCTCCCCAGGCTTTATCCGCAGAGCACGGCGGATATGGACAGCGTCCTGACCGGTGATGAAGGCGGATTCCCCTTCCACAACGGAAAAAAAAAAGCGTGGCATATGTTTCTTCCTTTCCTGCGGCAGACGAGGCCTGTTTCCTTAAGACCGTGTTGTCTTCAACCCGGCGATGCATCTCCAGAACCGTCTGCTCAGCCCTTCCGGCACACCATACACAGCCAGCCGCCATGCTCCCTCCGCTGGATCACGGCAAACCCGCAGGAAGCCAGGGCATCCCGTACCTCCTGTTCCCGGGTGTCAATGATGCCGGAAACAATGTATACCCCGCCCGGTTCCAGAAATGCCGGGATAGCGGGAGAGAGGGCGATAATGGCGTCAGCCACGATATTGGCCGCCACCACCTGGTACCGTCCTGAGATTTTGTCTACCAAATCCCCTTCCAGAATGGTCAGGCGCGGCTGGTCGAAGCCGTTGAGAAGCCCATTCTCCCTGGCGGTTTTTACAGCCAGGGGATCGATGTCCACTCCCACGGCGGATCGGGCGCCCAACAGCAGCGCCGCAATGGATAAGATCCCGCTGCCGCAGCCTACGTCCAAAAGTGCTGTATCCGGATGGATATATTGCTCCAGGGTTTCCAATACCAACCGGGTAGTATCGTGCCCTCCGGTGCCGAAGGCCATCCCCGGATCAATGGACAGCACGGCACGCCCGTCCGGGTTCTCCGCCGTTTCCCAGGTGGGCCGGATGAGCAACCGCTCCCCTACCGGCAAAGGCTTGAAATATTTCTTCCAGTTGTTGGCCCAGTCCGCCTCGCTGACCTGGCTGGTCAGCAGTTCATGGCCAATGCCTTCGGCAGTATACCGCTCCCTCAGGAAAGCCACCGCTTCCAACGGATTAGCCTCAGGGCTGATATACAGGTGGATCAGGGAACGGCTCCGATCCTTTTTCAGCAGCTCTTCATCTATCAGGTCAATATGGGCGATTTCCCGGGCTCCCGCCTCCACGTCGCTGTAATCCTCAATATACAGCCCGTAAGGCACCACCATATTGGCAATGTCCGCCGCCCGATCAGTATCCTGTGTGGCAACAGTAACACACACTTCGGTCCAATCCATGTTTATCTCTCCCATTCGGTATCCATTTCTTTCAGAAGCCCTCGGCACCAGACCAGCAGCCGATCCAGTTCTGCCGCCGGGTCACTGGTTCTTGCCGGAGGACACAGGACCGCTCTTTCCTCCTCGTCCAGCGCGTTGATTACATCCTCCCGTGTTGCCGGATAGCGCCCGGATCTGGCAAACTGGGCCGCCTGAAGGATAAACAAAGCCGCTTTACATGTCCCCTGCCGATCCTCTCCACCGGGGGAACCGTACAAATACCCGTGGCACAGGCGGTGGTACAGGTTGGCGGCGCCAATCCTGGCCGCCATGGCGGCATCTTTCCGGTTCAAAGGCGGCATCAGAGCCTCCAAATCCCCAATCAGGGGCCGGGTGTCATGGAACAGCTGAAACCGGTCGTAAGCGGGCCAGTGAAACAGCTCCTCCCGGCCGCAGATAAAGCCGCAGGCCTTTTCCCCGTAGGGCAGTTTCTTCAAAACCCGCCGGTAAGCTTCCAGATCCAGCGCTGCCAGCACATCCAGTACCGCCACCACATCAATATCACTTTTATCGGTTGCCTCTCCCCGGCGATAGCTTCCCTGAAGGCCTAAAAACAGCAGCCTGCTTCCAAACACATCCCGCAGTCCCTGGGCCAGCTGGTCCAGCCAGGCGTCAATTGAAAACTCCATGTTTTCCTCCGGCCATCACCCCAGATATTTTTCCAACGCGGTTTTGTCCAGCCCGTCCAGCCCCTCCAGGTAGGCCCTCAGCTTTTGGGCAATAACCCGGCAGCCTCCCGGGACGTCGCTTTCAATATTCAAGGGCATCACAGGATCATGAACGCTCAGGCGCAGCAGGAACCAGCCGTCCCCCTCCCCTTGGGTAAAGGACACCCGGACACCCTCCCGGCTGTCGTCCGCCACTTGCCAGCCCTGCCTGGAAGCATAGTCCTCCAGGCCATCCAGTACCCCTTGGCCATAGGCCCGGAAATCAGGATTGGTGATATCGAAACGCAATTCCACACTCTCCGCGGGTTCCTGGAGATGAGCGATCAGGCTCTCCAGAGGGAGGCCTTCCCGGCGCAGCTGGGCCGCTTTGATAATGATTTTCGTGACCAGATAGGCGCCGTCATCCAGAAAATAATTTTCCTTGAGGGCCGCGTGGCCTGAGGTCTCAATGGCCAGTGGAGAATCGATCCCCTCCCTGTTCAGCCGCAGAGACTCATTGATCACGTTTTTATATCCCCGTTTGAAACGGCAGTGGACACCACCCAAATCCTGTTCGATAAAGGTCTTTAACCCGGTAGACGTAATAGAATCGGTGACAATAGTACCGCCTGGGTGCCCCTCCAGGGCGATGGCTGACGCCAGCGCCACCAAGCGGTTCCGGTTGATCTCCCGGCCCCGGGAATCCACGCATCCTGCCCGGTCCACGTCGGTATCGAAAATAACCCCAAGATCCCCATGGTGACGCAGCACAGCGGCACAGATGGACGCCATGGCCTCTTCGTTTTCCGGATTGGGGATATGGTTAGGGAACCGGCCGTCCGGATCCAAAAACTGACTGCCCTCAATATCCGCCCCCAAGGGTTCCAGCACCTGGGTGGCGTAAAACCCACCGGCCCCGTTCCCTGCGTCAACCACAATATGAAATCCTGTCAGGGGTTGTTCCCCATCATCAATACCTTTTTTAATCATGTCCCTCAGGCGCTCGGCATAGTGGGACATATAGTCCACCTGTTCCACCCGGCCTTCAGCCGGTACCGGGGACTGCCCTTCCTGAGCCATGGATAGCAGGGTAGTAATGTCCTCCCCCTCCAGTCCCCCGGAAGGCAGGAAGAATTTCAGGCCGTTCCGGTGCCAGGGATGATGGCTGGCGGTGATTTGCACCGCTCCGTCACAGTGCAGATCCACTGTGGTCATAAACATAGCGGGGGTGGACGCCATACCGCAGTCCAGCACATGGATTCCCGCCCCGGTCAAAGCCCGTACAACTGCGTCCCGGATCCGGGGGCCGGACAGACGGCTGTCACGTCCTACCGATACGGTCAGTTCCGCCGCCGGCCGGTCCTCTTTTTGGGAAAGCCACAAAGCAAACGCGCCGGCCACCCGTTCTATCACCTCATCGGTCAAATCCAAGGGCTGCCCTTCCACTCCATCCATAGCCACGCCCCGAATATCGGTGCCGCTCTTCAAATGCTTCCACTTGGCGTCCAGCATGATAAATTCCTCCCCATTTTAGGTTATCATTTCCAATTTTCTATTATACCGGGATGTCCTTCTTTTTTCAAGGGCGCATTCCTATCCTATTCAGCATGCGCAAAACCACACAAAAAATCCCTGCCGTGAACACGGCAGGGATTTCTGATGGCAAAAACTTATTTGAGTTCCACTTTGGCGCCGGCTTCTTCCAGCTTCTTTTTGATCTCCTCGGCTTCGTCCTTGGAAACGCCCTCTTTGACAGCCTTGGGAGCGTTGTCAACCAGATCCTTGGCTTCCTTCAGGCCCAGGCCGGTGATCTCACGGACAACCTTGATCACATTGATCTTGTTGGCGCCCACTTCAGCCAGCACAGCATTGAACTCGGTCTTCTCCTCAGCAGCAGCAGCGGCAACAGGAGCAGCAGCGGCGGCCACAGCCACAGGAGCGGCAGCGGATACGCCGAATTCCTCTTCCAGAGCCTTTACCAGCTCGGACAGCTCCATAACGGTCAGCGCTTTCACATCTTCAATCAGCTTCAAAACTTTATCAGACATTTTGTAATCCTCCATATCAAAT
>CALWMQ010000225.1 GCA_944382025.1 uncultured Clostridia bacterium
GTAGGGCCGGGCAATATCTTTGTGGCTACCGCCAAGCGGCTGACTTATGGGCAGGCGGATATCGATATGATCCCCGGGCCCAGTGAAATCCTGATTTTGGCGGATGAGACAGCGGATCCCGCCTATCTGGCGGCGGATCTGATGTCCCAGGCGGAGCATGATGTGCTGGCTTCCGCGATCCTGCTGACCGATTCAGAGGAGATCGCCAATCGGACTCTGGAGGAATTGGAAAAACAAGTGGTCACCCTGTCCCGGGAGAAGATTATCCGCCAGTCACTTCGTGATTACGGCGCGGTTATTGTGTGCCGGGATATGGATGAGGCGGTGGCGTTCGCCAACCGCCTGGCTCCGGAACATCTGGAGGTGATGTGCCGGGAACCCATGGAATATGTGGGACGCTTGGATAACGCCGGTTCTGTATTTCTCGGGAAATATTCCCCGGAGCCTCTGGGGGATTATTATGCCGGCCCTAATCACGTGCTTCCAACCAGCGGTACCGCCCGGTTTTTCTCCCCGCTATCGGTGGACAGCTTTGTTAAGAAATCCAGCTTTATTTACTATAACCGGCCGGCTTTGGAGCGGGATAAGGATGATATTATGTCCATTGCCCACGCTGAGGGGTTGGATGCCCATGCGAATTCTATCAAGGTACGGTTTGAATAAGCGACACATGGAGAGGGAGCCGTAAGGATGTATACTTTGTGCGACAAGGCGAAAGCCTTGACTCCATATGATTGGAATATGGGAGAATACCGTGTCCGGCTGGATGCTAATGAGTCATTTCTGCTGCCAACCGATGCCGACAGGGAGAAGATGGCGCGGGCAGCGGCGGATACCGCATTGAACCGGTATCCTGACCCGTTGGCCCGGGAGGTATGCGCCTCCTTTGCCAAAAGTTACGGGATTTCCCCCGAACTGGTGACGGCTGGGAACGGTTCGGATGAGTTGATTTCGATTCTGCTTTCGGCCTTTTTGCAGAAAGGCGAAAAGGTGATGACCTTGTCGTGGGATTTCTCCATGTACCGGTTTTACACGACCATCACGGAGAATCCCTGTATCACCTTAGAGAAAGATGATGACCTTCGTATCCCGGTACAGCAGGTGATTGACACCATACAGCGGGAGGACATCCGGCTGCTGATCTTTTCCAATCCCTGTAATCCCACCTCGGTGGGGCTTACCCGGGAAGATGTGCGCCGGATTCTCAACGAAACCCAGGCACTGGTGGTGCTGGACGAAGCCTATATGGATTTTTGGGATCAGTCTTTACTGCCGGAAGTGGAAAAGTACGATCAGCTGGTGATCCTCCGTACCTGCTCCAAAGCACTGGGCATGGCGGCGCTGCGGCTGGGCTTCGCGGTAGCCAATCCGCGGCTGACCGGCATCCTGCGGGCGGCAAAATCCCCTTATAATGTCAATGCCGTTACCCAGGCCATGGCAAAGGTGGTATTGGACAATCCCGTGTACAAGGATGTATATCGGGAACTGCTGCTTCAGTCCCGGGAGCTGCTGCTGCAAGGCTGTAAGGATCTGGAACGGGATGGGCTGATTGAGAAAGCGTACGACAGCTGTACCAATTTTGTTTTCCTCCGCGTCCGGCAGGCTCCGAAGCTATATGATCTTCTGGCGGACCGGGGCATCCTGGTACGGTGCTTTGGGCAGGAACATCTTCGGATCACCGCCGGCACTCAGGCGGAGGATGAGGAGGTAGTGGCTTCTATGCGCTTCCTGCTCCAGCATATAGAAGAATTATAAAAATAAAGGAGTGAGACACCATGCGGATCGGTACCTTTGACCGCAATACCAAGGAAACAACGATCTCCGCCGCAGTCAATCTGGACGGCGGATCGGTAGAGATCGCTACCGGTATCGGATTTTTTGATCATATGCTGGAAGCCTTCGCGGTACATGGCGGATTTGGCCTGACGGTGAAGGCGGAAGGGGATCTGCGGGTGGACGGCCACCATACTGTAGAGGATACCGGGATCGTGCTGGGAAAGGCCTTCAGCCAGGCGTTGGGGGATAAATCCGGTATCGCCCGGTTCGGCAGCTTCTTTGTCCCAATGGATGAGGCCCTGGCCTTTGCCAGCGTGGACGTCAGCGGACGGCCCTATTTAGTGTTTAACGCGGAGTTCCCGGAACAGAGGATAGGAGAGCTGGATACCTGCCTAATCAAAGAGTTTTTCCGCGCCTTTTGTTTCCATGCCGGGCTGACCCTGCACCTGAAAACGGAATACGGGGAAAATTCCCATCATATGATCGAGGCCATGTTTAAGGCGGCCGCTCACGCTCTAGGGCAGGCTGTCCAGCTGAAAGCAGGCGTGCTGTCTACCAAGGGCTCTTTAGACTGACGACCGATCACAAGGAAGGACTGTGTTATGTATATTTTACCCGCCATTGACATCAAAGACCGCCGCTGTGTGCGGCTATTGAAGGGGGATTTCGCCACCGTGCATCAGGTGGCGGAGGATCCGCTGGAAACCGCTCGTTCTTTTCAGGAGGCAGGGGCGGAATGGATCCATATGGTGGACTTGGACGGGGCTAAAACCGGGAAGCGGATCAATGGGGATATTTTCGAGAAGGTGGCCGCAGAGAGCGGACTCAAAGTGGAACTGGGTGGAGGTATCCGTTCCATGGATACCTTGGAAGAGTATTTTTCCAAAGGTGTTTCCCGTTGCATCCTGGGTTCCGCCGCTTTGAAAAACCCGGAATTTGTCCGGGAGGCGGTGAAACGCTACGGTTACCGGATCGCGGTGGGAATTGATGCTCTGAACGGTCAGGTAGCCGCCGAGGGATGGCTGGAGGTATCGGAGATTTCCTATATCGAGCTGGCCCGCAGGATGGAAGACATAGGAGTGCAAACCCTGATCTTTACTGATATTTCCAAGGATGGCACCCTGTCCGGCCCTAATCTGGAACAGCTGGACGCCTTGAGCCAGGCAGTCTCCTGCAACGTGATCGCGTCCGGCGGTATCCGGGAAGTGGGGGATATTAAGCGGCTGAAGGAGCGGCGCTTGTATGGGGCGATCTGTGGTAAGTCCCTGTACAGTGGTACTCTGGATTTAGCGGAGGCCATCCATACAGCGTGTATTCCGGCGGATGGGATGGATTTGGAGCGTTTTTTTGTAAAGTCGCCTCTGGTTCCCGCGGTGGTGCAGGAAGAGAGCACCGGTCAGGTTTTGATGCTGGCGTATATGAATCTGGGAGCTTTACGGCGCACTGTGGAAACCGGAACCACCTGGTTCTGGAGCCGGTCCCGGCGGGAATACTGGAACAAGGGAGCTACCAGCGGCCATTTTCAGCGGGTAGTATCCCTAACCGGGGACTGTGATAACGATACCCTGCTGGTGCGGGTAAACCAAACCGGGGCAGCCTGCCATACAGGGGCTCACTCCTGCTTTTTTAACGTTATTCTGTAAATACAGCATGATAGAAAGGATAGGAAAATGATGAGGGACTGCATCCGTCAGGTATACGAAACCATACTGGATCGAAGGGATCATCCGGTGGAAAAATCCTATACCCATTACTTGTTTGAGCAGGGCATTGATAAAATGCTGAAAAAGGTTGGGGAAGAATGCTCTGAGGTGATTATCGCCGCCAAAAACGGAAAGAATGAGGATACTGTTGGGGAAATTGCCGACCTGACCTATCATATGCTGGTAGTTATGGCTCAGCAGGGGATTACCCTGGAAGACCTGGAGGCGGTTCTCACGGAGCGGCACGGTAAAGCAGGTAATCTGAAGCAGTTCAAGACGGTGGACAAGAACACCTGATAAAATAGGGGCAAGAGAAAGAAGAAATTCCTGCGTTGATGGGGTGCGGGGAACTTGGAAGCCCTGGACCATGAAAAGTGGTTTAGCCATGCTGAGTAGCAAAGGCCATTGGCAGTACCCCATTTAGGTGGAAATGATATAAAAAAACCGGCGCTAACCAGGCTGATCAGGCCATAGGAAAGCGCCGTTTTTTTTATTTTGGTGTCATGGCTGGCTGTGCTGGTGGGGAAATTGGCGCTTCAGCCAGCGGATTCCTCGCGGAATATGGTGGATTATACACCGGCCAGCACATGGAGCCAATACCCTAAAAACAGTCCGGCAGTACCGGTTCCCAGGGCAAACAGCGCCATACGAATTCTGCGATACCGCCGCATATGGCGCAGCCCAGTGTAGCCTCCGGCAGATTTCAGGAGTTTCTGGGCCTCCTCATGAAGACGGGAATCCTGTAAATCGGCACACCCAGGACGTACGACCAGTAATGCCCGCTCAAAATAGGGGCTGCCGGTTTCCAACACTTCGATCATTTGCCGGTTAACGCCTTTTATCATACCGGTTGCCCTCCCTTGCTGCCTTCAGTATTGGCGGAACAGCTGGAATTTATACTCTTTTCTGATGTA
>CALWMQ010000226.1 GCA_944382025.1 uncultured Clostridia bacterium
TCGGAACCTTCCATGGCCCATAGCGCCCGGAGCCCCATTTCGTCCAGCATCGCGGTAATTAAGCCGCCGTGTACCCGGCCGGGATAGCTTTGGTGCTGTTCCCGGTACTGGAAAAGCGTCATCACACTGTTATCCTCCATGGAGTAGAAGGGCGCTTTTAAGCCATAAGGATTATCCAGCCCACAAATAATACACATGCGACTGTTCCGCTGTTTGGCAATTACTTTCATGCTGTCACATCCTATCAAGAAATTGAACCCCATATGCACCTGTTTTTGTCTTGTTATGGGTTTCGGCGGAAAAAGCAGGAATTTCCGAAAGAAAAGCCATACTTCCACATAAACTAAAAGACGGTGCATATAGTGGTATGGGAAGAATTGGGCGGGGATATCGTCCAGAGGGAAAGGGCGGTTGGAAGTATGGTTATCGTACTGAAGAAAAAGGTACTAGCGGCTGGGGCGATATGCCTGGCGGTGCTGATTGCGGTGCCGTTTCTGGTGAACGTGATGGCAAACCGGGCAGCGGCCGCTGCTGCGGCCTCCATTGTCAACTGGGGGCTGCGGTTCCATGAGGATGGCCGGACGCCTACAGGCAACGCCACATCGGAATATCTGAAGCAATTTGGCGCCTATTATGTAGGCCCAACGGCGTCGGCGGGGGATGGGGAGCCAAAGAAAATCTACCTGACCTTTGACGCCGGCTATGAGAACGGGTATACCCCTGCCATTCTGGACGCTCTGAAAAAGCACAATGTCAAGGCATGCTTTTTCCTGGTAGGCAACTATATCCAGACCAGCCCGGATCTGGTGAAACGGATGGTGGAGGAAGGCCATATCGTGGGCAACCACACCTATTCCCATCCGGATATGTCCAAAATTGCGGATCAAGCATCGTTTGAGAAAGAAATGACGGCATTGGAGACGGCGTACCGGGAGGTTACCGGCCAGGAAATGTCCAAATTCTACCGGCCGCCCCAGGGAAAATACAGTGAGAAGAATTTAGAAATGGCCCAGGAAATGGGGTATCACACTTTTTTCTGGAGTCTGGCTTATGTGGACTGGTACAAAGACAAACAGCCCACACGGGAACAGGCGTTTGATAAGCTGCTGTCCCGGATCCACCCGGGGGCTATTGTATTGCTTCACAGCACTTCCCGAACGAATGCGGAGATCCTGGATGAGCTACTGACGAAATGGGAAGCGGCGGGGTACACGTTTGGCACGCTGGACGAATTGGTGGAGCCGGTATCATAGGAGGCGGAATGCCGCTGCAGCGCCCCACAGGGCAGCCAGCATAGTCACGTTGGCGATGGTGAACACCAATAGGTATCGCAGAGGCCTGGCCCCCGGGGTTTTGACATAGAAGCGGAAGGAAATGAGGCTGGCCAAAGAGGCAATCAGGGTACCCAGTCCTCCCAGATTGGTTCCCACCAGCAGGCCCTGCCAGTTATCGGTAAAATTGGATAAGAGAACCGCCGCCGGGACATTGGATAAAAGCTGGCTAGCCAGTACCGATGTACCGGCGGCGCTTTGGGCTGTCAGTCCCTCTAATAGCTGGCGTACCGGCTGAATCCGTTCCATATTTCCGGCGAAGACAAAGAAACAGACAAAGGTTGCCAGCAGGCTGTAATCCACTCTGGCCAGTACCGGGCGGTCGGCCAGCAGGAGGAAGGCCAGTACAGCGCCGGTCAACAGCCAATAAGGCAGCAGGCGGAATACGGTCAGCAGGCAGGCGGCAAACAGAACCAGGTATCCTGTGAGAAGGCGGAGGGAACGGATAGAATCCCTGGAGGCGAACCGGACCTCAACCGCTTCACTTCTGGGAAGCAGGGCGGCGGCCGACAGGATAACCAGGCTCAGCAGAGTAAGGGGTGACATCACCGTGAAAAAGCGGAAAAACGATATGTTGTATTTGGCATAGAGGAAAAGGTTCTGAGGGTTTCCAACGGGAAGCGCCATACTGCCCAAGTTGGCTGCCAGTGTTTGGAGAACCACAAGGGGCAGGATTTCCCGTGGCCGGCCGATCATGGTCAGCACCAGGATAGCGAAGGGCACAAAGGTAATCAAGGCGACATCGTTGGTGATGAACATGGAGGAAAAGAAAGGGAGCAGGACCAGCAGCAGGCGAATGAGACGGATTTCCTTTTTACCGGCGAGAAGCCGCTGGGCCAGTACACCGAATACACCGCAGCGCTGGAAGCCGGCTACCACAGACATGAGGGAGAACAGCAGGCAGAGCACGCGGAAATCAATGGAACGGAGGGTATCGGCGGAGAGAGGCGCCCAGAACAAGGACAGCAGGGCTGCCAGTAAAGCGATACAAAGGACGGCTTCCTTTTTGAGAAAGGCGAGGACAGCGTTCATAACACAGACTTCCTTTTGACTGGAGCAGGGCCCAAAACCCTATTTTACAATTCTCATATTATAGCACAGGGCGAGGCGTATGGGAAGTTTTTTTATCTGATAGAGGAAATAGGGGTTGCAAAGGGACAGGAATGGGGGTAATATGACAAAAGACCGGTTAGACGGTGTTCTGGGACGTGGAAGGATGTGGCGCTTTGAAGGCTTTTGTAAAGGACAGGCTGTTTTACCGCAGCTTTTTTTCTTTGACAGGTATGCTGGCGCTACAGAACATTATAACTTTCAGTGTCAACCTGGCGGACAATATGATGCTCAGCCGGTATAGTACCGATGCCATGACCGGGGCTTCCATGGTGAACCAGATCCAGTATCTGCTGCAGATGCTGATTATGGGTGTAGGGGAGGGGCTGATTGTGCTGGCCTCCCAATACTGGGGAAAACGGGATACAGAGCCGATCCGCCGCCTGACCTCCATCGGCCTGTGGCTGGGGACGGCTATGGCCTTGGTGATGGGAGTAACAGCGTTTCTGGCACCTCAGGGAGTCCTGGGTCTGCTGACCAACCAGCAGGTATACATAGTGGAAGGAGCCAAATATCTGCGGATTATCTGCTTTTCTTATCCCCTGTTTGCCATGACCAATGTACTGCTGGCAACCCTGCGCAGTGTGGAAACGGTAAGAATCGGCATGGTAGTGTCCGGTTCCACCCTGCTGATCAACTGCTGTTTGAATTTTCTGCTGATTTACGGCAACTTTGGGGCGCCTGAACTGGGAATCCGGGGTGCGGCTATCGCTACCTTGATTTCCCGGGTGGTGGAACTCCTGATTGTCTGCGTTTATGTGAGCCGCTTGGACAAAAAGCTGCGTTATCGATGGAGAGAACTGAAGTATTTAGACAGAAGGCTGCTTCGGGATTTTCTCCGTTCAGGTCTGCCTGTTATTGCCTCCAACGCCAGCTGGGGAGTAGCTATGGCGCTGCAGATGGCGATTCTTGGCCGGCTGAAAGGGGTGCTTCCCGCCAACAGCATTGCTGTCACTGTTTTTCAGATTGTATCGGTTGTCTCTTACGGCGCGGCCAGTGCCTCCTCGGTGCTAATAGGCAAGACAGTAGGAGAAGGGCGGATCCAGGACGCTAAGCAATACGCCAAAACTCTGCAGATCCTATATCTGTTGATCGGAGGGGCTACCGGACTGCTGCTGTTTGTCGGGAAAAACGGGATTGTTGACTGGTTCCTGCCCGATGAAGCCACCAGGGCCTTAGCCTTACAGCTGATGACAGTGCTGTCGGTAACGGTAGTGGGAACCTCTTATCAGGTAGCGGTCCTTACGGGGATTGTCCGCGGCGGCGGGGATACCCGGTTTGTGTTCTTTAATGACATGATTTTTATGTGGGCCATTGTGCTGCCCTGTTCCGCTTTAGCGGCCTTTGTGTTCAAATGGCCGCCGGTGGCCGTGTTTTTCTGCCTGAAATCGGATCAGATCCTGAAATGTTTCGTGGCGGTCATCAAGGTGAATTTTGGAAGCTGGATCCGGGTATTGACACGGGAGGTAGACCAAGGGGCTCCCGAAGAATGCCGGAAACGGCAAACTGGCCAGGCCTAAGGCCCTGCCGCAAGCGCCGGCGGGGAAGCTGTCGGGAGCTCCGTGCCTCAAACCGGGAGGTCCTGGACGCGTCCCTTGGAAGCCGCATGGCTGATGTCCTGCGGAGGTTGGTAAATCTGCTGGCGGCTGCACGGCGGCCGCGGGGAAAAGATAAGAAAGGACGAATTCCCATGAGAAGAAAAACGGCTTATCCCCTGGTGATAACAGGCCTGTTGACAGCCGTCGGCCTTATTTTACCGTATGTTACCGCCCATGGCTTTGGGATGCCGGGCACCCTGCTGCTTCCGATGCATCTTCCGGTACTGTTGTGCGGGTTGCTGTGCGGGCCGTATTATGGGGCACTGTCAGGGCTTGTGATCCCAGTCCTGTCCAGTCTGCTAACCAGCATGCCTGTCCTGTACCCTATGCTTCCCATTATGGCGGCCCAGTTGATGGCAATGGGAACAATCAGTGGGCTGCTGTACCGGAAAGGGCGATGGCCGCTGATTTTAGCGCAGTTGACAGCCACCCTGAGCGGATGGGTATGTTATGGCCTGATTTTTGGGGTTTTGCTGATGGCGAATGACGGGACTCTGAAGGCTCTTACAGTAACCGCGGCGGTGATAAAAGGGCTACCGGGCATGGCGATTCAGCTGGTACTGGTTTCCCTGCTGGTATCTGCGGTAAACAAGAGCCGGAGTGGACGGGAACTTGGGAAACGAAAGGAAGTTATGGACCGGGCAAAGGATATGATCCGCCGGAAGGAAGCCTCTTGTGTTGTGACACGGGACGGCGCAATCCTCTACACCGGTGATGGGCGGGGGATATCCCCGCTGATCAGGGTGTATGAGAACGATCCGGATAAGCTGGCAGGATCCGCGGTGGCGGACCGAATTATCGGAAAAGCGGCGGCCATGGTTTTGGTGCTGGGCGGCGTATCGGCGGCCTACGGAGAGGTCATGAGCGCCGCTGCCCGCGACTATTTGGAAAGCCATGGTATAGCCGTCTCGTTCGGCCGGTGCGTGGAGATGATCTCTTCAAGAGATAAAACCGGGATTTGCCCGATTGAGCAATCGGTTTTAGAGATTGATGACCCGGCGGAGGGATATACTAGGATAAAAAATAAGATCCAAACCTTGGCACAGCGTGTGGGGTAATTCCACAGAAGCGGGGGAAGAGGATCATAAGGTTGTATGGCTGGCAGAGCATGCTGGGTTGAGACCGTGTGATTCCGGAATTGACAGGTTCCGGGGATTGTGCCACAATAAACCCAGGCGCCGTCGGGACAGATGGCAGGAAAGGAGCGGTTCCCTATGGAACGGGATTGGTGGAAGAAGGCAGTAGCGTATCAGATTTATCCCCGGAGTTTCTGCGACAGCAACGGAGATGGGGTTGGGGATTTACCGGGGATCATGGCAAAGCTGGACTACCTTCAGCAGCTGGGGGTGGATGTGCTTTGGATCTGCCCGATTTACCGGTCACCCATGGACGATAATGGCTATGATATTTCCGACTACCGGGAGGTTGATCCGGTATTTGGAACGAATGCGGATCTGGAGAAACTGATTGAAGAAGCAGGCCGAAGAGGGATGAAAATCCTTATGGACCTGGTGATTAATCACTGTTCCGATGAGCATCCCTGGTTCCGGAAGGCCCTGGCTGACCCGGACTGCGAGGAGGCGTCATATTTCATCTTCAAGCGTCCGTCGGATGGCAAACGGCCCAATAACTGGCGTTCGATTTTTGGCGGATCGGCTTGGGAGCCGGTAGGGGATGGCCGGTATTATCTGCACCTGTTCAGCAAAAAGCAGCCGGACTTTAATTGGGAGAATCCCCGGCTGCGGCAAAAGCTGTATGAGATGGTGAATTGGTGGTTGGACAAGGGGATTGCGGGATTCCGGGTAGACGCGATTACCCACATCAAAAAAGATCAGAGCTACCGGGATCTGCCGCCGGACGGCCCGGACGGCTTGGCAGGTATTGGCGAGGTGGCCCGCAATCATCCGGGGATAGGGGAATTCCTTCGGGAACTGCGGGACAGCACCTATGGCCCAAGGGGCGCGGTGACAGTAGCGGAGGCACCGGGAGTCCCCTATGACCAGCTGGAGGATTTTATCGGGCCTGACGGATATGCATCCATGATTTTTGATTTCAATCATACGGAGCCGGCTGTGGATAAAAGCGGAGGCTGGTATGTGCCTCATGCATGGGCGGCGGCGGAATTCCGGTATCAG
>CALWMQ010000227.1 GCA_944382025.1 uncultured Clostridia bacterium
AAAGTTGTTGACAAAATCGTTTTTATGAGGTAAACTACAACCTGTATTAAACCAGTTTTTTCCCTTTAGCGTTGAGGTGGTATTGTTGAACACATTCCCCGCGGATTTACAGCTTATGAGCGAGGAGCAGCTGTGCAGGCTGGCCGGGAATGTGGGGGATAACGACGCGTTTTCTCTGCTGGTGCAGCGCTGTATCCCTATGATCCGCCTGCAGGCGTCGAAATTTCATCACCGCCATCTGGACGCGGAGGATCTGGTACAGGAAGGTATTTTAGGGCTGTTGTCGGCGGTCCAGACTTACCGGGATGACGGCCAGGCTTCCTTTCGGACCTACGCCGCCGTCTGCATCCGCCGGCGGATGATCTCCGCTATACGGCGGGCCGGTGCCGACCTGTCCGCCATAGACAGCCTGGACGATACAGGGGAGAGCGAGCCGGTGGCGCAGGAGGAAAATTCCGACCCCGCCCACATGCTGGTTCGGCGGGAGGATACCCAACGGCTGTATAACCAGCTCAGACAGATCCTGACACCGCTGGAGTATCAGGTGCTGATGTATCACTTGGGGGAGTACTCCTATGAGGAAACCGCCCATGCGCTGAATATAGGCGAAAAAGCCGTGGATAACGCAATGCAGCGGGTTCGCCGCAAGCTGTCCACATTCACTGCCAGTCTATAAGCGGCTTGCCGCTTACAATATGCCCGGGTAGCTTAATGAGAGCGTTGGTTTTTCAAAGGTGTCGGTCCGAATCCGTCGCAGGGCAAAATTATTTATTTCAAAGCGAGGTAACATCAATGTACGAAGACAAGACTCTGATCTGCAAGGAATGTGGCGCTGAATTCGTGTTCACCGCCGGTGAGCAGGAGTTCTATGCTGAGAAAGGCTTTGTAAACGAGCCTCAGCGCTGCAAGGCCTGCCGCGATGCCCGCAAGAACGCGGCGAAGCCGGAGCGGGAAATGCATACGGCTATCTGCGCTAACTGCGGCAAAGAAGCGAAAGTTCCCTTTAAGCCCCGCGAGGATCGTCCTGTATACTGCAGCGAATGCTTCGCCAGCATGAGAGGCGAAAACTAATTTCGTTTCTACCCCCGGCCTGTCTATAAGGACAGGCCGGTTTTTTTATTATTTCGGAAGCCACCGGCTCTGTGAGTGGAGGTACCCCGTAAACAGCATGAGCTGCAAGCATAGAGCGAAGCCGGCAGCTAACAGTAACTGCCTGAAAATAGGGAAGCTTTCATTAGGACAGCAAATCGCCCGTTTACCGGCTGCGGGGCAAGTGAAATACATCTCGATGTTTTAGGAGGCTTGCCGGTAATATGCCCTTCCAGGGTTTAACTCAAGTCCCCGGCTGAGCCGATGGTTAAGACATAGCTTCAGTGAGCGAAGTCAAGGGCAGGGCTTTTGCGGTACTTTATTCGGTTCCATCTGCGGCGGACATCTTCCTGTACTCATGTAGTGATTCAGGTGCAATGGGGGTATCTGGTTTGTTTCAGCGAGACGTCCGGAATACGCTGAGGAAAAGGCGCTGGTGAGTTTACCCAGAGTATTCCAGAAATGTGTCTGAAGATGTGTCTATGCCCCGGTTATTCGCTTGACGCTGGGGAGCAAATACAGGCAGGCAGCCAAACATGGCCGCCTGCCTGTAATACTTTACTGTCCTGCAGGGAGCTTGGGCACCCGGTTGGGAAAACGTCGGCGCGGGTTAGTCCTCTTTCAACAGCTCCCGGGTAACCCGCCTATAATCCTGAAGGAAGCCTTTAGTCAATTGGTAAGGCTGGGATTCCTCATACCGGATCTCTCGGATGCCATCCGTGTCCAGCTGATAGATGGTGCAATCCGGATAGGCCAGTAATATGGGGGAGTGGGTGGCGATCACCAGCTGGCTTCCTTGCTGTACAAGCTGGTGCATCCGAACCAGCATGGCCATTTGCCTGGTAGCGGATAAAGCGGATTCAGGCTCATCAAAAAGATAGAGCCCGTTTCCACCCAATCGGTTGGACAGCAAGGCGAAAAAGCTTTCCCCATGGGAGCATTGATGGAGATCCCCGCCATAGACCGCTGACAGCGGAGGGGCAGGGGCAGGGATATCATCCAGATCCTCCAGATAGGAGGCCACATTGTAGAAGCTTTCTGCCCGGAGGAAATACCCATCCCGGGGCGGCAGCGGTCCACGCTCCACCTCCAGATAATTCCACAAGGGGGAGTGAGTAGCGCGGGTTTCCAGCCGGAAATTCCACCCGCCGCCTTCGGGACAGAATCCGAAGGCTACGGCGAAGGCTTCCAGCAGGGTAGATTTTCCCACACCGTTTTCCCCGGTCAGGAAGGTGACTTTTTCATGAAAGGCGAGGGGATCCAGTCCCATCACCGCGGGGATGCAGAAGGGGTATCGGTCAGGATTTGTGATCCGTTCCTTTGTCAGCCGGATCTGCCGTATATACGGACGAACCCGCATCCTCCTGCCCCCTTATCCATCCGTTTGACTCCTGTGGCTGGGTGTCCACGGCATCCCCAATAGATCCAGCGGGAGTGGCCACCCGCCGGCGGCTGCGGTAGTTGATAATATCCACCAGCAGCATCTGGATCACCGCCATGACCGGGACGCCTAAGAAGATGCCCCAGAACCCGAAGAATCCCCCGCCGATGGTGATAGCCAGCAGAACATAGATGGCCTTGATGCCCACCGAATTGGAGACGATACGGGGCTGGAGGATATTGCCGTCGATCTGCTGCATGGCCAGAATATAGATGCCCACAAAAATAGCGCCGTAGAGGTTACCGGAAAGCAGAGCGACCAGGACACAGATGGCCCCGCCGATAATCGCGCCGAAATAGGGGATCATGTTCATAAAGCCCAGCATCATACCCAAAGCAGGGGCGTTGGGCAGACGGGCGATGAACAGGCCGATGGTAGCCAGGACGCCGACAATGCAGGCATCCAGGGCCTGGCTGTAAAAATAGCTGTAAAAGATTTTGGAAATCTTATGGGCGTAGCGGCCGCAAAAATCCATGCCTTTCCGAGGGATAACCAGTCCCATGACCGCCTTGACAGCCCGGATGAGGGACTCCCGGCCGACAAGCATATATACCGAGACGATCAAGGCCATGAGGATATCCAGCAGGGAAGCGGCGAAACTGGCGACGCCCTTGAAATAGCTCATGATGCGGTCCACTGTGAGATAGCTCATCAAATATTGGTAGATATCTTTTACTTTTTCTTCCAGGTTAAAATTCTCCAGCAGGCCGCCTTCTTTGGTGTATTCCTCCAGGAAGGCCATAATATTGGCATAATATCCCGGCAGGGAATTGACGAAGTCGATGAGAGCCTTGGCGAGAGCCGGAATAGCGATATAGAACAGCAGAGCCAGCAGACCGAACAGGATGAGGTAAACAATCGTGACCGACACCGGGCGGGCCAGCTTTTTCACCAAGCGCTTAGGATTTTTGAGAATGAGCTTCTCGATTTTGCTGCACGGGGCGTACAGCAAAAAAGCCAGGCCGAACCCGATAATAAAGGGGGTAAGGATACCTATCAGCTGAGAAAAAAACCTGGTAATATTGCCAAAGTTGTCAAAGGTCTTATACACAAAGATAATGGCTACCGCCAGCAGAAATATGGACAGCCACTTTGTGAGTCCCTCAAATCTTTTCATATATACCCTCGTTCCCGCCGATTGGCATCGGCATAGAAAGTATGGCCCAATGGAGCGCCCGGTTATTCCGCGCGTCTAAAGATAGTATAGCAATTTTTTCCTCTAAAAACAAGGGAAGAATTTCTGAAGATAGGGCAGTATGACAGGGGTACTTTTCGTATCCTGGAGGATGCGGCAAGGGGGTCTGCCTCTCGGCCCCGCTTCCACTTGCAGTGCCCCAAACCGGCGTGCGCCGCATTCGCGGCTGCCGGTTTTGACCGCGGCGCCACCCCCTGTTCGCCATTTCCCGCCCTGCGGGATACGGCGGGGGCGCTGCCCCTCGACCCCGTCTCCTCTTGCGGTGCCCAAAACCGTCCCGTGCCGCATTCGTGGCTGCCGGTTTTGACCGCAGCGCCAACCCTTGCTCGCCATTTCCCGCACTGCGGGCGCTCGCACCCTCTTGCGGTGCCCAAAACCGCCTCGTCGCCGCTCTCGGGGCTGTCGGTTTGGACCGCGGCGCCACCGCCTGCTGACTGCTTCGCGCACCGTGGGATGCAGCAAGGGGCTCTGCCCCTCGACCCCGCCGCCTTTTGCGGTGCCCAAAACCGTCCCGCGCCGCATTCGCGGCTGCCGGTTTTGACCGCGGCGCCAACCCCTGCTCGCTGCTTCCCGCACTGCGGGCGCTCGCAGGCGTTGCCTTTTGTAAAAGG
>CALWMQ010000228.1 GCA_944382025.1 uncultured Clostridia bacterium
CCGGAGACCCGCTCCCAAAAGCGCCGCTGATTATTCCTCCTTGATCACTACCCCCAGGAGACGGGCCAATTCCGCCGCCTGATAAGGGGTCACAATGGCTCCGCGCAATTCTTCTCCGGTTACCATCAGCCCCTCCACCGCGTTGGTGGTCAAATCCATCCCCTTTAGCGGGGTGCGGCACAAATTGCATCCCCCCAGCTGGCAATGCTCCCATTCCAGACTGTCCGGAACACACTGCAGCCAAACCCCTTCTGAAAGGTCACACTCCGAAGACCGCACCGCCTTGAAATGCCCTTCCCCCCAATTCGTATACCGCAGGGGGCATCGCTCCACTGTGACATGCCGGAACTGGCTGCGGGTAAAGTCTGTACCGATACCTTTGCAGTCCGAAAACCGGCATCGGAGGAACAGGCACTGGTTCATGGAAGCCCCCGAAAAATCACATCCTATAAACTCCACATCCACAAAGTCCATTTGGCTAAAGCTGCATCCTTCCAGGCGGCACCCTTCCAGACGGCAGCGGTGGAGTTCCACCTTTTCCATGGCAAATCCTGTAAGGATACTGCCGGTAAAACGGCAATCGGTGACGTCTTCCTCCATGGCGTCACATTCCAGCAACATCCGTTCCAGATCTACTACGGGGCGCAGCGGCCCGGACAGGCCGGGCGGCAGTATTTTCATCTATACTCCATCCTTTCTTGGATCTGGGAACGCGTCCCTTAGATTTCTGTCCCCCAGCTCGGTACAAGCGCCGGCTGTCCCCCCAGGGGATCATGGCCCTACCGTATCCGCCAGGACAGCCGATCACCGTATCCACGTGGCATATACTCAGGCATAAGCCTTTTCCTGCCCGGTATGGGGCCGATACGGAATCCCGCGTCCTCGCCCTCTCGGAACGGCGTCAAAATTTTCCTCCCGGCACGGCGTCCATCCTCCGGTTTCTTTCGCCGGCTGCCCCCTGCCAAACAAAAAAGCCCCGTCAATGACGGAGCCTTTCCTGAGCAAAAGCGTTTATGCATTGGCTTTCTTAGCGAGGGCGGACTTTCTCCTGGCAGCAGTGTTTTTGTGCAGGAGTCCCTTGGCTACAGCCTGGTCAATCTTCTTGACGGCGGCTTTCACAACAGCCTCTTTGTCGGCGGCGCCAGTCTCAATGGCGGCATTCGCTTTTTTGATCTGGGTCTTCAGCTCAGAGCGGTTGGCCTTATTGCGGGCTGTTTTCGCCGCGATGACCTTTACGCGCTTTTTGGCGGATTTAATGTTGGGCATTGTCACACCTCCTCTGCAAAAGCATTGACTTCTAAATCACGCACAAAGTATATTACCATGTTCCGCGAAGAAAATCAACTCTTTTTTTCAGAATATTCCGGCTTTTTTCTGCGGATACTTCAATGTGAAGAATCCATTATTGCCGGAAGACGGGCCTAATGGCCCGCCTGCGGGGGCGGCGGCCGGTTGATGAGGCACTGCCGCCTTGGATGGGAGGTTGCTTATATGGAACGACGAACCGACTTGGCCCTGGAGGCGGCGGAACAAAATCCGGAACTGGAAAGCTTATCCGAAAAGGATATCCGGCAGGAAAGATGGCGGCAGGAAGACGCGGCTGTCACCCGCATTCAGGTGCTCAGTGCCCAGGGGGCTCAGGCCCTGGGAAAACCTCAGGGTACCTATGTCACGGTGGAGGTCCCGCCCTTAACCGACCGGGAAGACCGGCTGGAAGACCTCTCCCAGGTCATCGGCGAACAGCTGCGTGCCCTCCTTCCTCGGGATGGTACAGTCCTGGTGGTTGGCTTGGGGAATGAGGCCATTACCCCTGACGCTTTGGGTCCCAAGGCGGCCAAAATGGTTTTGGCTACCCGCCATATCCAAGGGGAATTCGCTAGAGCTGCCGGATTGGAAGACCTGCGGCCCACCGTTGTGATGATACCAGGTGTACTGGGCCATACCGGCGTGGAAAGCGGGGAGATGGCTCAGGGAATCGCCGCTGTGGTGCATCCCCGCGCCGTGATCGCCATTGACGCCCTGGCTGCCCGGAGCCTGTCCAGGCTGGGATGTACGGTCCAGCTGTGCGATACCGGTATCTCTCCCGGGGCTGGCGTGGGCAACAACCGTAAACAGCTGAATACCGCGTCCCTTGGCGTACCTGTCATCGCCGTTGGCGTCCCTACGGTGGTTGACGCCGCCACCCTGGCGGCTGAACTGACTGGCGATGAAGACGCCCAGCAGGCTGTTTCACCCCGGGGGGAAAACATGATCGTCACTCCCAGGGAAATCGACCTGATGATTCTCCGAGCCGCCAAGTTGGTTGCTATGGCCGTCAACGCCGCCCTTCAGCCCGGATATTCCCCTTTGGAACTGGTTACGGCAGCCCAATAGGCATACCCTTCTCCCATGCCGCATAGACATGATAGCGGTGATGCATAATGGGAAAAACAACCAGACAGGCCGTTAAGACGGCTGTTGGCATATTGGCAGCGGCCAGCTGCGTAGCCGCCCTTGCGGGAAATCTATCCCGGGATACCCTCCTTTCCTGGGGACAGGGGCTGGCCCTCTTTTCTGTAGGGCTGCGGCAGCCCGAAGGCGGCGCGGAAGCCCTCAATGGCTATCTGGAACGGCAGCCTGCCAACGCGGGGCCCGGCACTTCCTCATCCGTCGATGAACCCGGTACCCCCAGCACTACCGTCCCCGGCACCACTCCCTCCACCCCCGATACAGATCAGGAGGGCATCCGATGGCCGGAACTTCCCGTGGTACCGGAAACCCCTATACCCGAGCAAACCGGCAAGGGCGGTATCGTCCGCGAGGAACAGATGTCCTCAGGGGATCATTTCGTGGAGGGGGTTGCCATCCGCAACAAAAGCAGCACCCAGGTGGATATTGCCGAAATATTGGCCCACCGCCCGGATATCCATATCACCGATACCGATGAGCCTCAGGTGCTGATCATGCATACCCATACCACCGAGTGCTATATGGCATACGATGCCGGCTTTTACAATGAGACCGATTTGAGCCGTACCCAGGACGAAACCAAAAACGTCGTGGCGGTAGGGGAAGTCATTGCCGCCCAGCTGCGGGCCGCCGGAATCGGCGTGATCCATGATACTACCGTCCACGATTACCCCAAATACAACGGCGCCTATGACAGGTCCAAGGAGACGGTTCAAAAAAATCTCCAGCAGTACCCTACCATCCAGGTGGTGCTGGATATCCACCGGGACGCTATTATGCGGGATTCCTCAACCAAGGTGAAACCTACCGTGGAGATTGATGGCAAAAAAGCCGCCCAGATGATGATTATCGCCGGAATGCTGAATACCAGCTCCACTCCCCATCCCGACTGGCGGGAAAACCTGTCCCTGGGGATGCGGCTGCAGCAGACTCTCCATACAACCTACGAAGGACTCATGCGCCCCCTGTCTATGGTGGATTCCCGCTATAACCAACAGCTGACCCATGGCTCTCTCCTGGTGGAAATGGGCAGCGAAGCCAATACCCTGCAGGAGGCCCTGTATTCCGGCCAGATGTTGGGCCGGGCCCTGGCGGAAGTGCTGGGCTCTCTGAAATCCTGATTTTTCATCCGAACACCCTTATTATTTGGCAGGAATCCCGGCCATTTTCCTGCCTTCCTAAACGGAGGCACAAACATGAAGGAAAAGAAATCATCCGGCCGCTACCGGAGCCTCCGGGCTTTCGGCAGCGCGTTTATGCTCACCCTTTCTCTGCTGCTGCTGGGCTGCGGTTTCCTGGTAGCGGATTACAACACCCAAAAAATGACCTTTGGAGAGGCTTATACCCGGTCGGAATACCGGATCAAAAACGGTATTTTAGTACTGGATTCCCCGGATGAGGCATGGCTGCGGCTGCCGGAGGAATACCAGTACTGGACAGGTCTCGCCTGGAATCTGCTGCCTGCTTCCTGGCGGGCCGCGGCGGGCCTG
>CALWMQ010000229.1 GCA_944382025.1 uncultured Clostridia bacterium
GCCACACACAGGTTACCGCAGGCGGTATAGCGGGTAGCGCCCTGTCCCTGAACCAAGATATTGCCCACCAGATGAACCTTCAATAGATTGGTAGTGCCGGACATGCCCAGAGGGGCGCCGCAGGTGATGACTACCAGATCGCCGCTGGTAACGTAGCCGGCCTGGGCGGCGCAGTTCACGGCGTGGTCAAACAGGGCGTCCATATCATCCTTTTCTTCCGACATCAGGGGAACCACACCCCAGGATAGGTTCATCTGCCGCAGGGCGGTAGGGTTGGGAGTGCAGCAGATAATAGGGCAGTCGGGGCGAAATTTGGAGATCATCCGGGCGGTGGCGCCGGATTTGGTAATGGCGATAATGGCGGCGGCACCCAGGTCATGGGCAGTGGTAACGGTGGCATGGGAAATGGCGTTGGTCACATTGGGATTTTCCTGAAGCTCCCGTCGGTCAAAGCGCTTTTTATAGTTAATATCTTTTTCGGTACGCACCGCGATACGGGCCATGGTTTTCACAGCTTCCACCGGGTAGGCGCCGGCGGCGGTTTCCCCGGAGAGCATAATGGCGCTGGTCCCGTCGTAGATGGCGTTGGCGACATCGGTGGTTTCAGCCCTGGTAGGACGGGGGTTTTTCATCATGGAATCCAGCATTTGGGTGGCGGTGATGACCTGAAGGCCTGCGTTGTATCCTTTATGGATGAGAGCTTTTTGAATACTGGGGATCTCCTCCAGAGGGATTTCCACCCCCATATCGCCCCGGGCTACCATGATACCGTCAGAGACCTTGAGGATTTCATCAATGTTCTCAACGCCCTCCGCGTTTTCGATTTTAGCGATGATGCGGATAGAATGGTTGTTGTTCAGTTCCAGTTCCTGACGGATCTGGAGGACGTCATCGGCTCTGCGAGTGAAGGAAGCGGCGATAAATTCCGCGTCTACTTGGCAGGCAAAGGCAATATCCGCCTTATCGCGGTCCGACATAAAGGGCATGGACAGCTTGGCTCCGGGGACATTGACCCCTTTGTTAGCGGAGATGGTGCCGCCGTTGATGACGGTGCAGAGAATATCGGTAGGGGTTGTCTTCTGGACTTCCAGGTCGATAAGCCCGTCATCGATCAGGATATGGCTGCCCGGCCCCACATCGGCGGGGAGCCCGGCAAAGCTGATGGAGGCGCGGGAAGCATCCCCCTCTATCTGCTGGGTGGTAAGAGTAAAGGTATCCCCGGCATGGAGCTCAGGTTTGTTTCCGGCGAAGGTGCCCAGCCGGATTTCCGGGCCTTTGGTATCAATCAGTATGGCGATGGGCAGATGGAGCTCTTCCCGGAGCTGTTTGACCATATTGATACGCTTGAGATGGCATTCCTGATTCTGGTGGGACATATTGATCCGCGCCACATTCATACCCGACAGCATCAGCTGGCGGAGCACCTGGGGATCATCGGTGGAAGGACCCAGGGTACAGATGATTTTGGTTTTTCTCATAGGACAAACACACCTTTCTCAGAAAGAGTCAAATCCAAGCGGCGCCGGGAAGGCTGTCCCGGTTTTTGATAGGTATTCGAAACCTACCCCAGAATATACTATAGCAGAAATCCGGCTTGGCGGGAAGGGGATAGCGCAGATTCGTGCTTTTTCCCAAATCTCCCGGACCAACCGGCTGTAAATTAGTGCTTTTCCGGCCGTGCGTCTGCTTGATAGTGATTGACAGGGGCTGGAATAGGGCCTTATAATAGATACGGACAAGGAATGAACATCCGGACAGCGTATCCCGTGTGCCCAGAGGGAAGGGGAAGCGCCATCCCGATGGAGCAATGGAGGTGCGGAAGATGAACCCTGTCATGGAAGCTATTTTGACCCGCCGGAGTATCCGAAGCTTTACGGGAGAAAAAATTACCCGGGATTCTCTGGAAATGCTGGTTGAGGCGGCCCGGTACGCCCCCAGCGGGATGAACAAACAACTGTGGAAATTTACCGTTGTGCAGGAACCCGCTCTGCTACAAAAGCTGGCCGCTGTTATAGCCCAGGAATTGGGCCGGGACCAGGGATATAATTTTTATGGGGCTAACGTCCTGATCCTGGCATCCAACGAACGGGACAACCCTTATGGGGTGGAGGACTGCGCCTGCGCTTTGGAAAACATTTTTCTGGCGGCGCATTCTTTAGGGATAGGCTCGGTCTGGATCAATCAGCTCAAAGGGATCTGCGATGTTCCCGCTGTGCGGCAGGTGCTCCGTCAGCTGCGTCTGCCGGAAAATCATGTGGTGCTGGGGGCGGCGGCGTTGGGATATCCATCCGGCCCGGCCCCCAAGGCGGTAAAGCGTCCCCATGTGGCGGAATGGTTCCTGGAAAAGGAATAAAGCATAGTGCTTTAGCGTACGGTATCCCCCTGCCCCTGTGGTCCGCCCGGCATGCTGACATCCATGACCGTGTGGAACAGGGGATAAGGAGAAAGCCATTAGACAGGCGGTAGGCAAAAACCGCCGCGTCCCTGGCGGATAAAGGATCCGCAAGATGATAACCGATCAGGAGGAGCATTGGGAATGGAGAGCATCAGCCGTTACATTTATCGACTTGTGAATTATGGGATAGACCACCATCTGCTGGAACCGGAGGACAAAATTTACACCGTCAACCGTGTCCTCAGTGTCCTTCAACTGGACAGTATTGATGAGGGGGAAGATACAGGGGAAGCGGTATCGCTGCCATCGGAGGCATTGGACCCCATCCTGGATTGGGCTTTTGAAAACGGCCTGTTGGAATCCAATACTCCGGTGTACCGGGACCTGCTGGATACCGAACTGATGGCGTGCCTGACGCCTCGGCCCAGCGAGGTAGTGCACCGGTTCAACAGCCTGTATCATCAGGATAAGCAGGCGGCTACCGATTGGTATTACGCCCTTTCCAAAGACTCAAACTATATCCGGCAGGACCGGATTGCCCGGGATATCCTATGGAAAACCCCTACCAAATACGGCGACATGGTTATTACCATTAACCTAAGCAAGCCGGAAAAAGATCCCAGGGCTATCGCCGCGGCCAGGAACCGGCCAGCTTCCTCCTACCCCAAATGCCAGCTTTGCAAGGAAAATGAGGGGTATAGGGGTACCGTTTCCCATCCGGCCCGGGGGAACCATCGGATTGTGCCGTTGTCTCTGGACGGGGAAAACTGGTTCTTGCAGTATTCTCCTTATGTATACTATAACGAGCACTGTATCTTCTTTAAAGCGGAACATACCCCTATGGCGGTGAACCGGCGGTCCTTTGAGAGATTATTGGAGATTGTGACAGCTCTTCCCCATTATTTTGTTGGCTCCAACGCTGACCTCCCCATTGTAGGCGGGTCAATCCTCTCCCACGACCATTTCCAGGGCGGCCGTGCCGATTTTCCCATGGCGCAGGCAGGGGTGTACGCACCGGTGCGTTTCGCGGGATTTGAGGATATCGAATCTGGTCTGGTGGACTGGCCTATGTCGGTTATCCGCATTCGTGGGAACGACAAGCGGCGGCTGGTGGAACTGGCGGATCATATCCTGGCCAAATGGCGTAAGTATAGTGATGAGAGCGCTGATGTCCTGGCGTTTTCAGGGGATACGCCTCATAATACCATTACCCCGATCTGTCGTTTCCGGGAGGGAAAATATGAGTTAGACCTGGTTTTGCGGAACAACCGTACCAGCGAGGAGCATCCCTTGGGGATTTTTCATCCTCATGCCCAGTATCATCATATTAAGAAGGAAAATATAGGATTGATTGAGGTAATGGGCCTGGCAATCCTGCCAGCCCGGCTGAAGGATGAGCTCAAGCAGATAGAATACTATCTTCTCCATCCGGAAAAGGAAAAGGAACTGCTGGGCAACGAGACGCTGGCTATTCATGGGGACTGGTATCAGGAATTGAAAAAGCAGCATCCCACACCGGATACAGTGGAACAGATGATCCGGGACAGCGTAGGAACAATCTTCAGTGAGATATTGGAGAATGCCGGGGTGTACAAACGGACGCCGGATGGAGAAAAGGCGTTTTTGCGCTTTGTAGATGCCTGCAATGCATGAAAGCCTCTAGGGAGACGTTAAAGCCAGAGGCGTCTCCCGGATAGCCACCGGGGCTTGAGGCTGTGGATAAAAAGCTTTGCGGTTTTCCCGGAAACGGGCCTT
>CALWMQ010000230.1 GCA_944382025.1 uncultured Clostridia bacterium
CGACGCGATCAGGAAAACCGTTGTATTGAGGATACCCGCCGCCTGCTCACCCATATTCAGCGTCACATACTGCAATACCACCGACAGGCCATTGGTGATAAAATGCAGCGCTACCGCCATCCAGATATTGCCGGTCTGCAGCGTCAGATAGGCCATCACCAGTCCCAGGATAAACGCGAACGGAATCTGCAGCAGGTTCCCATGGAGCAGGGAAAACAGAAGGGATGACAGGACAATCGCGATCCCATCCCCCTGAGGACGCAGCGCCTGGAGCACATACCCGCGGAATACCAGTTCCTCGCACAGCGCCGGCAGTACCGCCGTGGCGACCAGATTTGAAATCAGGCTGAAAACGCTGGAATCCATGGTGTTGGGCATATCCGGCATAGGGATGCCGGCCGATTCCAGGTAGGCGGAGATGACGCTGGCTACCATATTGGCCAGGATCATCAGCCCTACAGCCGCCATCAGAGCCGGCACCGCCGTCCCTAATGACACTCGTCTGTGATAGGAAAAAGGCTGGATATCCCGCCCGGCGATCAAGCCTACCAGCAGGGCCGGCGCCGCGATATACAGTACATACATCAAGGCGGAAAGCACCGTCTGGCCATTGGCGTCCAGATGCGGCAGCACCTGAAACGCCGCGAGAAGCATTCCGATGCCGCTGGGCAGAATGGTCATTGCCGCCAGAATGGCCAGAACCATGATCCCCGAAAAATTAGCCCCGCTTTTCAGCTGCCTCTTTTCCTGTTCCATCCCATCTATGGTTGGGGTGCTCCAATACATATTCATAAGGAATCCTCCCATGGCAATGATCCGTTTATATTCATTTATTATAAATCATATTTTCCCCCCGCGCAAGCCGGTTCCATAAAATTCAAGGTGGAGATTTCCCGCCAAAAAAGATACGGCATAGGCGCACGGATCAGCGCCCGGACACTGTGGCGGAGCCAGGGCCAGAGAGGGATGCCACGCCCCTGAACCTGCCCCGGCGGCCCCGTGCCTGCGGGGGCCTCTTCCGCCCCCCTCTCGGCTTACCGCCCAGCGTTCTCCCTCTCTCCTACGCTTTCAATGTACCGGCAGGGGATCATATCGCTTTTTCCTCCGCGGAGATAGGTACTGCCCGGATTTTGCTCCCGTCATAAGCCGCCTCTAACCGGTGGTACGGCGGACAGATACAGAATTCCTCCTCGTTCCAGGTGCCGTCGGTCAGCATCCTCAGCATCCGGGTATCCCCCGCAAATTCCGCGTATTTCCATCCGTTATCCGCCGCCATCCGCCGCGCCAGTTCAGGATAGGCCGGATCGTGATATACCGGCGAGGTGATAAATCCGCAGGCGCTGTAATTCCGTGCCCACAGCATATCCTGCTCCATCAGGAATTCCGCGTTTTCCTCCCCGTACATGTCCGCGTATTCCTGCCGCATGGTTTCCAGATTCTCCCTGGAGGGCACAAACGCGCTTTCAATCCAGCCGTTATTCAGCCAATAGGTTCCGTTGTAATCCTGGAACAGTTCCATATACCGCTTCTGGGAACCCAGAAACTGGGCAATACAGTCATCCGTACGGGGCACAACTAACGGGATATCCCGGGATTCCACCCCGATAACCCCGTTAGAGCACAGGCCGTATCCCAACGCGATCACGTCCGGCCAATGTTTCAGCATCCGCTGTTCTTTCTGCCGGTACAGGTCTTCTAAGGTCTGCCGCAGCATGGTTCGGAGCCGGTCCGGTGTGTCATGCAGGCCCTGGGGAAGCCAGGTTATATCCACCGTATGGCGGCTTTGAGCCGCATAATAGCTCAGTTCCCGGGAAAACACCCGGCAGGCGATAATATGGATCCGCATAGGGTTCTCCTTCCTGATCGGCAGGTCCTTCAGGGGAAGCAACTGCCAAAAATCCAAATATTCTTCTAGCGTTTTCAATCCGAATAGGATATTATTATACAATACTTGACAGGACAAGGGAATAGAAAATTTCGGCTTTGGCATCATTCGAAGCCGGTTTCCCCTGGCGGGTACCCCTGGATCGGGCCCGCCGATTTAACCATATGTGGAAAGGGTTGATATCAAGATATGAATACCTGCTATTTGGATATCCGCTGGTCGTCCGGAGAAAAACGGATACCGTTTACTCCCCCTGTTTTACTGTCCCGGGTATTGTCCGATAACGGCGTGCCTTTGGATATGCCCTGCGGCGGACGCCAGCGGTGCCTTAAATGCAAAATTCAGGTGCGGGGCGCCTTATCCCCTCTCTCCCAGCGGGAACAGGAACTCCTGACCCCGGCCGATCTGGCCGATGGATTCCGGTACGCCTGTATGGCCCAGCTCCTGGGCGACGCTGAGGCCCGTTTGCCCGAGCCTCGCCCCGCTTCCGACCGCATTGTAACCGATGGCGACCTCCCCCCGATCCGCCTGGATCCTTGGGGTTCCGGCCTTGGTGTGGCGGTGGATATCGGCACTACCACAGTAGCCGCTTACTTATATGACCTGAAAACCGGCGCCTTATTGGCTACCCAGTCGGAAAAAAATCCTCAGGCCGTATTCGGGGCGGATGTGATCTCCCGGCTGGAAAAATCCCTGGCCGGACAACGGGATGCCCTGGCTCACTCTATCCGGGAATGTATCG
>CALWMQ010000231.1 GCA_944382025.1 uncultured Clostridia bacterium
ATATCGGAAGGTGTTTTTTTGAGATGCCTTCTAGCCGCTCCTTACTGCGTAATTCGGCTCGGCAAAGGAGAGCATTGTTATTTTCCGTATGGGGCCTTCCTTTCTTTAATTGGCGGCTGTTTACAAGAAAAATAGTTTTCCCCAAACGCCAATATACATCAGTATCTATTGTGGAGGAAAATATAAATGGATTATACGATCAGCAAACCGGAACGTCTTGCCTGGGTGGATGTCTTTAAATTTTTTGGCATGTGGTCAATCTATATAGGACATTACGCCACCACTGCCGGCAGGGCTTATCCCTTTGTTTTTACGTTCCATGTATTTCTGTTTTTTTTCGCTGCCGGCTTATTCGCCGATTCCCAGCAAAAATATACCTATGGCCGCTTCCTATGGGTTAACTGTAAACGAATCGTTTTTCCCTACTTTTTCTTTTCTATACTCACGATTATAGGAAAGGTTTTGGTATGGGATACCGATGTCAGTGAAATTTTCTTCATGCTTAAGCAAACGCTCCGCGGAGTGCGTAATGAGTTGCCAGCTCCATCTCTCTGGTTTTTAACCTGCCTGTTCATTATTATTGTCGGATATGAAACCCTCCGGCGACTACTCCGAAAAAAATGGTTGGTTCTCCTGGTTTCCATAGCCCTGCGGATAGTATTTGAGATCTTTTTTGTGTCAAAACCCGGGCTCTTGTGGAGCGCCGATCAGGCCTGCCAGCATATGTTTTTTTATGCTGTCGGCAATATCGCCTTTCCTTATATTCAAAAATTGTTTGTGCCGTCCCCATCCATCAGAAAACGATGGGTGCTGGCTGGAATTACCTGCGTGCTTGGTGCCTATGCAACTTTCCTATTTTTCTGGAATGACTACCTGGAACGCGCAATAGAAAGTCATGCTCTCAGACTGGCCTATGTCCTCCTGCGTACGCTGCTGCTGCTGACTTTTTTCTTATTGGTGGCGTATTTCCTGGCCGATGTGCGGCTTTTCCAGCGGCTCGGGAGGGATACTCTTTATTTATGCGGCAACGAAGAACTGTTTAAGCATCTGCTCATTCCACAGGTTTTTGCCATCATTGGACTGAACGTTGCCCCATCCAACGCTGCCCAGGTGTTGATATATACCTTTGGCGCCTTGGTGCTCATCAGCTTTTTTGTCAACCCGGTTGAACGTGCCTTATATGAAAAAATCCAAAAAGGAGTTGCCTCGTTGTTCCAGCGCCGTCCCCCGTCTGTCTCAAAAGCTCACACCCTACAGTCTTAGTATACTCCCGCCGGCAGGTGCTCATGCCTGCCGGCTTTTTTCATGCTGCCGGAATGCCTTGTACTTATCTGTCCGCCATATGGTGAAAAAGGCAGGCGATATTTGCCTATCCAAGAATATGCCGCCGGGATCTGGAATATGCCGGACAGGCAGTAGGCCCGGAATTTTGTGAATAACCCGGGGGTGGAATGTGGAAAACCAGGTGGAAAAGGTGGAAAAACCCGCATTTTACCGTGTGGAATACAGGGAAATGGATAGGATTTCCAGTGGAAAACTTCAGCGGAGGACTTTTCTAAAAAAGGATTGCCCCGGCAGAGGGTTCGCGGTATAATGACAGGGAGAAAATGCTGGAAAGGCACGGAATGTTTATGAAGTTTATGGCGGGGGAATATCAGGTCGCGGTCATCGGGGCGGGCCATGCGGGTATCGAAGCAGGGTTGGCCGCTTCCCGACTGGGGTGTTCCACGGTGGTCTTTACCATTAACCTGGACTGGGTGGGCAATATGCCCTGTAATCCTTCTATCGGCGGTACCGCGAAAGGCCATCTGGTTCGGGAGCTGGATGCCCTGGGCGGGGAAATGGGCCGGGCCGCGGACGCTACCTTCCTCCAGTCTCGGATGCTTAACCGGGGTAAAGGCCCCGCTGTCCATTCCCTCCGTGCCCAGATCGACCGGCGGGATTACTCCGCCTATATGAAACATGCCCTGGAAACCGCTCCGAACCTGGATGTGAAACAGGCGGAAATCATATCCCTGGAACCCGCCGGGAACGGGGACTGGCTGCTGACTACCCGCCTGGAAGAGCAATACACAGCCCAGGCGGTGGTGCTGGCCACCGGTACCTTTTTAAAAGGGAAAATCTATGTGGGGGATGTGTCTTACGATGGTGGCCCTGACGGTATGTTCCCGGCCTCCAGCCTGACCGCCTCCCTGCTGAACCTGGGCATGTCCCTGCGCCGGTTCAAAACCGGTACCCCTTCCCGGGTGCTGAAATCCAGTATCGATTTTTCCGCCATGGAACCTCAGCCCGGCGAAGAACCCGTGGTGCCGTTTTCCTTTGAGACTACCGGTACACTGCATAACCAGGTGGACTGCCATATTACCTGGACTACCCCTCAGACCAAACAGGTGATTCTGGATAATCTCCACCGCTCCCCCCTGTACGGGGGAAAAATCCATGGGGTAGGCCCCCGATACTGCCCCAGTATTGAGGATAAAATTGTCCGGTTCGCCGAAAAGGAACGCCACCAGGTCTTTATTGAACCCTGCGGCCTCCATACCGATGAAATGTATCTTCAGGGCCTGTCGTCCTCTCTCCCCGTGGATGTACAGCTTCAATTCCTGCACACCATCCCCGGGCTGGAACAGGTGAAGGTGATGCGCCCCGCTTATGCTATCGAATACGATTGCTGCGATCCCCTCCAGCTGGACCCCTGCCTGGAGTTTATGGATTTCCCCGGCCTGTACGGCGCCGGCCAGTTCAACGGCAGCTCCGGCTATGAGGAGGCCGCCGCTCAGGGTCTGGTTGCCGGCGCTAACGCCGCCCTGAAAATCCTGGGACGGAAACCCCTCATCCTGGACCGGGCTTCCAGCTATATCGGTACCCTGATTGATGACCTGGTTACCAAAGGCTGTTCCGATCCCTACAGGATGATGACCTCCCGGTCGGAATACCGCCTCATCCTTCGCCAGGATAACGCGGATGTGCGTCTGACCCCGTTGGGGCGTGAGGCCGGTCTGGTGGATGATACCCGCTGGGCCCATTTCTGCGCCCGTCAGGAACAGGCGGCCGCTGAAAGACAGCGGCTCCGGGATACGGTTCTGCCGCCAAGCAGGGAGGTTAACAACCTGTTGGCCGCCTGCGGCACTACCCCCCTTGCCTCCGGCGCCCGGCTGGAAGACCTGTTGAAACGTCCCCAGCTGGGATATGATCAGCTGGCTCCCGTGGACCCTGGGCGCCCGGTTGACCTGGATCCCCTGGTCCGGGAACAGCTGGAAGTGGAACTGAAATACGAAGGGTATATCCGCCGCCAACAGGCCGCTATCGACGAGATGCGGCGGCTGGAAAACCGCCTCCTGCCTCAGGATGCCGATTATAACGCTATTACCGGCCTGCGCAAGGAGGCACAGGAAAAGCTCATGAAGGTCCGTCCCCGCAGCGTAGGCCAGGCCTCCCGGATCAGCGGGGTCAGCCCCGCCGATATCTCGGTGTTGATTATCTGGCTGACCTCCCGGCGGGATACGGAAAATCAGGGATAACCAGGAGACTTAAAGCGTTGGCGCTTCCGCGGGATAGCGCTCCTCAGCGCTCGCAAGGATGTTTTCCGTGATGTAAGGGTGACAGCGAAGAACGCCTGCCATGCCGAGGGAAAGACCCTGATCCACGGGAGCCAGCCGGCTATAACAGGCTGCTTCCCAAATGAATTGGCGGTACAGTCCTTGAAACGGGTGGTTTTCCACCGCTTTGGGACGGCCTGTGGAAAGCTGCCAGGAAAGGAACAACCCATATGATTGATTGCGACAAGCTGATCCGCCTGTGCGGGGACTATGGGATACCGCTATCCCGGGAAGCCGCCGCCCGGCTGGATACCTATGCGTCACTGCTGGTGGAATGGAATCAGAAAATGAACCTAACCGCCATTACCGACCCGGAAGGCATGGTGTTGAAGCATTTCACCGACAGCCTGACAGCTCTGCCTCTGCTGCCGGAAACAAAAGGCGTTTCCCTGATCGATGTGGGGACCGGCGCTGGCTTCCCTGGGGTGCCTTTGGCTATCGCCCGCCCCGATATCCGCCTGACCCTGCTGGACAGCCTGAACAAACGGCTGGTTTTCCTGAAAGAGCTATGCGCCGCGGTGGATGTGCCGGTAACGCTGGTCCACGCCCGGGCCGAGGAAGGCGGACGTAAACCGGAATGGCGGGAACAGTTTGATGTAGCCACCGCCAGGGCGGTAGCCGCTTTGCCTACCCTGTGCGAATACTGCCTGCCTTTTGTCAGGACCGGAGGCCGCTTCATTGCCATGAAAGGGCCGGATGGGGAGGCTGAACTAAAGGCGGCTGGAAAGGCTATGGCCCTCTTGGGAGGAATGCCCCAGCGGGTAGAACATATCCACCTGCCCAAAAATCCGGAGCCGGGGGAGGAAACCATGGACCGCTGCCTGATTGTTATCCAAAAAACAGGGGTTACCCCTTCCCAGTATCCCCGGCCCAGCGCGAAAATCGCTAAGGCGCCCCTTTAACCTCCTTGACGCAAATTGGTTTATTGCGGGGGCTCAGCCCATAACAAAAAAGTAAGCCATCCATAAAAGAATCCCGCCCGCCTGATGAAAAAGGCGGGCGGGATCTTTATTTTGATAGGGAAGCCACCGGCGCTGCCGGTCAGCACGCCGCGTAAAAAGCTTTAGCGCAAAGCATCGCAGAAAACGAGCAGCGCACAACAAGGTAAGAGCAATAAAAAATTCTTTAAAATAAGACAGCGGCTGCCCATTGAAGGGCGGTGGGACAGGTAACGCAATTTTATGCGTCTTGAAACGCATGCCCGTAATTGGCTGTTGTAGAGCCAACTCAAGCCATCGGCTTAGCGGGGAGGTTTCGCGGGAAAATTTTCGTGGCACATTGAGGCCGTCATCCGGGATGACAGCCGTTTCGATGCCCATTTAGGGAATGACCTGTGCTTTGGTAGGCGTGTGGCGCCATAAAAGGGTGCATATCCTGGTTTCGGATACGGCGCCCTGATACAGTCAGCCTATTTCAGGGTACTTAAAAACGCCAGAAGAGCATCCTGCTGTTCCCGGTTCAGGGCGTTGAACTGGTCAATCATGGTTTTTTGGCGGTTGTCCAGGATCACCGCTTCCCCGTCTTCCGCGAAAAACTGGGACAGGGTAATACCAAATGCCCTGCAAATCCGTTCCAATGAAGAGATGGTAGGAATCATATCCTTGCTGTACCATGAAGAAATGGTAGACTGGGTCATTTCCGCCTGTTCAGCCAGCATATATTCGCTCCAGCCACGCTCTTCCCGGAGCCTGAATATTTTTTCCAAAATAGGGGACACGGTTTCAACCTCCCTTTGTTACATATACTATAGTACACACAATCGTTCCTTTTTAATCGTTTTTAGCGTATACTATAATACGCAGATGCGAAAAACTCTTGCGGGAGGGTATAATTTGGGGGCGGACGGATTTTTATCCGTTCGCCCCTGATAAGATTCCGGTATCGGCCTATAGCATGGGAAAACCCAGTGGCTTCCTCCCAAGCCATTTCCTTTTTTATTTCATTTTTGTTCCAGAGACAGGGTGGCATCCCTACAAAGTGCCAAGGAATGAGCGTTGGTAAATTCCACATATTATTTTCCAATTATTTTCCAGATTCTCTCGACGGTATTCGACATTGGCTTTGCGAAATGTGTGTTATGCTGACGGTGATGGAAGAATTTACCATTATTGGAAAAAGAAAGGACGTGCCTGTATGTGGGGACTGGATAACAAACGGCCAAAGTATAAAGCGGATGAGCGGAAATTGATCCTGGTGCCTGTGGCGGATATCCTGCCCAACCCGGATCAGCCCAGACGGGAATTTGCCTATGATAAGCTGCTGGAGCTGGCCCAGAGCATCAATGAAAATGGTTTGCTGCATCCTATCAGTATTACCCTGCGGGACAATAAGCCGGTATTGGTGGCTGGGGAACGGCGCCTGCGGGCTGCCAAAATGGTGGGTATGAAAGAAATCCCCTGCCTGGTAGTGCGGGCGCCAGGGGCTAAAAGCGCCCTGATGGCTCTGGTTGAGAACCTGCAGCGGGAAGATATGAACGCCTTTGAGGAAGCTGAGGGTATTCAGCGGCTGATCCATGTCTACGGCCTGACCCAGGATGAGGCGGCCCACCGCCTGGGATGCGCTCAGTCCACCGTAGCCAATAAGCTCCGTTTGCTGAAGCTGGACCCGGAGCAGCGGGAACAAATCCTGCGCAACGGCCTCACGGAACGCCATGCCCGAATCCTCCTCCGCCTGGAGGATGGGGAACTGCGCCAGACCGCCTTGGAACGAATGATCGCCGGACGGCTGACGGTGGCCCAGGCCGAACGGCTGGCGGACGAGCTGCTGGAAGGCCGATCCAAAGCCAGGCGCCGCCCTACTCCTTTAATCCGGGATGTCCGGCTGTTTATCAATACCGTCAACCATGCCCTGGATACCATGCGCCGGTCGGGAATCCCGGCACAGGCGGAAAAAAGCGAAACTCCCGAATACATCCAGTATGTCGTGCGCATCCCTAAGGGCGGAAAGACGGTAGCCGAGGTTACCGGGATCCATACCGCCTGAGGCGAACATATTCCTTGAAACCATATCATGGAGATTTATGGTGCAAGGGAAGAGAAGGATGTTTTCTTTCCCTGACCCGTCGCCTACTGAAAAATCCCTGTACCGAAGGGAACCCTTCCGGTACAGGGATTTCAGCGTTTCAGCAAAGAGGTTCAACTCAGGGAGGTTTTTCCCTTGAGTTTGCTGTCCACCAGGCAGATATAGGTTTTCCCCGGGGCGGAAATCATGGCTGTCCCGTCTGCCTCGGTAAATTTCATGCCGCTGTTGGCGACAGAGTAGCGGATATCCCGGCTGGAGCCGCCGGAAACCAATATCCCCTCACCGCTGGACATCTTGAAATTACAGGTGTCGCTGCTCTCCATATACTTATCCGCGTACAGGATCAGCACATTGGAGGCAGTAATGGGCCGACCTTCCGCCGATTTATGAAAATTCCCTTTTTCCAGGGCGCCGTTTTGCTTGGTGTACAGGCCGGTATCCCCATCGTATGTGAAACTGACTATCCGGTTGCCGCTGACATTCAGCTGAACCTTATCCCCGGCGCCGGATCCGGCTTTTTCTCCGAAGGTAAAAGGGGCAGTCCGGTCGGCGGCAGTACTGTATTTCAGTTTTTCCATCCGTTCCACCAGATTTTTGCCGCTTACCAGCATACTGTATTCAGTGCCTTTTTCCTTTTTCAGGGTAGCGTCCCGCCAGAAGGTGGTACCATCATAAACCAGGGCGTTAATATTATCCATATCACTTTTGCTGATGGCGTCCAGAGCGGTGTTGCTGCCGCCGGCATGACAGTATATCAGATCCATGGCCAGGGCGACGGAAACAAACGGGGTTCGGGCGCTGCGCACCGGGCCAAGCTGATCCGGAACACGGCTGGCGTTGGAAAACACCGCCATAATCCGGGTAATACCGCCTTCGGTTTCTACTTCCATATACATATCCGCTTGGTCTATCCCCAGCTGGGGACGGGACTTATCGTTGTTCCCGACCATGACAGCGACAGGGCGATCGCCTCCGGAGACCAGGTTATACTCGCCGGTCAGGGGATTGAGCAAATCGGGATCAGGGGGCGCTTGGGTGGATGGGGTGGTAACCTCCGGGACGGAGGAGTCCGGCGCGGGGCCGCCGCTGGAAGCGGGATCGCCAGGGGTATTGGAACAGCCTGCCAGCGTGGCAGTCAACGCGAGGGCCGTCAGGCCGGCCAGAAATTTTTTCATATCCAAGTATATCTCCTTTAATAACATAATTGCCCAAGTAGGCGGGCGGGGAAGAGGCGGGACATATTTCATGTGAGGATACCAGCCCTGATTTCCTATTTCTGTTTAAGGGTCAATCCTCTGGCTCCACCCCATGGTATACCTGATCACAGATATAGGTGTAGCACTCCTCCGCCAGATCATAAATATCCCGGGCCTGTTCCGGTGCCAGCTCCAGGTCGCTGTCGGAGGGGTACCGGGTTTCGATATACAGACGGTTCATGCCGGATGTTTTGTTCAGCCATTTTCCAAAAGCAGGGTCATTTTTTTGCGCCTGCCGGCACAGCCAGCTTAAGTTATGGCCATCCACCAGCTGACCGCTTTTCCAGATCAGATAAGCTTTAAACGCTTTTTCCAGGCATTGCTGGCAGTGGAACCCCGCGATTTCCAGACACTGACTGTCCTGGATGAGGAGCTTAGCGGCCAGTAAGTCCCGGGCGGCGATTTCCAGCCAGTCAAAGAAAAACCGGCTGTCACTGGAATGACGGGTTCGCCTCATACAGCACACTCCCTGTTTTTTGAATCCGGGAAGCGAAACTGCCCGGTTCCTTAGTCCGCTGATCCCAGTCCGCCTGGGAATACACCAGTACGTCAAAAGGAATGGGGCAATCCAGTTCCATGTATAGCTGGCGTTCTATTTCCTCAGTGCCGCCGGCGTTGACAACCACACATAGCTTTACCGAAGACACAGCGCCGTCAGGAGCTGTTTTCTGGCTGAACAGGAGGATACGCTCCGGGGCAGCCAGGCGGATAATACCGTCCCGCAGCTGTGCTACCGGCAGGGATACAGGACACATAGGCCAAGCCTCCTTTCTTCTATATAGTATACACCCCTTTTTTGCGAAAAACAACGAATTGACAAACATTCCCCAGATGATTATAATAGAAATGCTGCGGCGGGATTATCTCTGGAGGAAAGATTCTTCTTCTACAGATTCGCCCGGCGCGTGCCCCAACAATTGTATAGGCCCCCGTAGTTAAATGGATATAATAGCCCCCTCCTAAGAATATGTTATAACGACCGCCTTTCGGGCAAAGGCGATTGACATTGAGTAAGTTTAAGACTAAAATTGAATAGATTTTAAAGATGTTTCCGTAGCTCAGCTGGATAGAGCGACCGCC
>CALWMQ010000232.1 GCA_944382025.1 uncultured Clostridia bacterium
ATACCAACATCCTCTCTGCTGTATCCTTTGGCGGGACAAAGGGCGGAAAAGCATAAGCTTTTCGTGATCGTTGACATATTTATGCTAATGGGATATCATTAGTATGTAAATATATCCGAATTCCAAATAGTGCGGGCATAGGTTCTCGATGGCAGAATCCGGTTGCGGCGGTTATTTGGTCACTTTTAAGCAACTGGAAACCCCAGTTGCTTTTTTGTTTGCTGAACCGCCCGAGTCTGCCAGGACACAGGACGGCTTGACAGAAAAACCTACAGAACGCGCCAATCCAAAGCAATCGCAATGGCTGGGCTGCCATAGGCGGTTTTCTCATTTACAAATGGTCTCTGCCGCTCTAGTCCCATACATCATACCCCTTGCTTTGAGAAGGAATAGAATATGAAAAAGGGATTTTGGCATCGATTTCTTATCTGTCTCCTGGCGGTAGTGTGCGCGGCTGTTTGCATGACAGCATGCGGGCATCAGGAAGCTGTATTCTATCAAAAAAGCGGCTTTCAGCCTCTGGCTTATGTGGATGGAAGCCCCACCTTTTTCGATCAGGAATATGTGGATGCGTATTTGAGGTTCCGACAGAAATATTTGGCATCCGTCAGGCAAAAGCTGGAGCGCGATTATGACAGCGGCGCCCTCACGCAGGCCCAGTATGATGAAAAGATCGCCGCTTATGAGTTCTCCAAAAAGCAGATAACCGGCGACAGATTGCTAAAGGAAATTGTGCAATCCACCGCCTTGGAACGGACAGCAGCCCAGCGTGGACTGAATCTGGCCAAGGAGACAAACGAGAGCCTGAAAAAGGCTAAGGAGTATACCCAAAACTATCAGGAGGTTTTGGCCGTCGATTTACAGGCTGATGCGGAGGAAACCACCGCATTATTTAACGCTTTTTTGGACGATTTAGAAATGACCCATGACCAATATGCCTCGTCCTATCTGGCCTATTCGTTTTATATTCAATCCCTCAAAGAAAAGGTGAAGGCAGACATGATCGCGAAAAAAGAACTGCCCGGGGAGGATGAAGCCCAGCAGGACCAGGGATTTTCTGCCTACTTGGAGCAGCTCTATGAACAGGCGGAGGTGGAATATACGTCTTAAGGCCTCTGCTTTTGGAAAGGTAAACAGACCCGGTAGGGCCTTGTCTTCGTCTAGCGGAAAATCCCTCCCTACATAAAGCAGCCCCCCTCGGACGTGTCCGAGGGGGGCCGTTGTTTTTTAGGCTGGAATCAAAAGGCGATTTTTTCCGCGATATACGCTTTCAGCTGGTCGATAGCAACCCGCTCCTGCTGCATGGTATCCCGGTCCCGGATCGTCACGCACCGATCCTCAAGGGAATCAAAATCAAAGGTAATGCAATAGGGGGTACCGATCTCATCCTCCCGACGGTAGCGTTTACCGATGGACCCGGCGTCATCGAAGTCCACCATGAAGTCCTTAGCCAGCAGGTCATGCACCTTGAGGGCTTCCTCACTGAGCTTTTTGGACAGGGGAAGCACAGCGGCCTTAAAGGGAGCCAGGGCAGGATGGAGACGGAGCACTACCCGGGTATCGTTTTTCTCCGCATCCACCACTTCCTCGTCGTAAGCATCACACAGGAAGGCCAGCAGTACCCGATCAGCCCCCAAAGAAGGCTCTACCACATAGGGCACATAGTGCTCATTGGTCTCGGGATCGAAATATTCCAGTTTCTGTCCGGACTGTTTAATGTGCTGGTTCAGGTCGTAATCGGTCCGATCCGCTACGCCCCAGAGCTCTCCCCAGCCAAAGGGGAACAGGAACTCGATATCGGTGGTACCCTTGGAATAGAAAGCCAACTCTTCAGGGCTGTGATCCCGCAGGCGAATATTTTCCTCCCGCAGCCCCAGCTTCAGCAGCCAATCCCGGCAGAAGCCCCGCCAATAGGAGAACCACTCCAAATCCGTACCGGGTTTGCAGAAGAATTCCAGTTCCATCTGCTCGAATTCCCGGGTGCGGAACACAAAATTGCCGGGGGTAATCTCATTACGGAAGCTCTTGCCGATCTGTCCAACGCCAAAGGGAAGTTTTTTCCGAGCTGTGCGCTGGATGTTGGCGAAATTCACAAAAATACCCTGAGCGGTTTCGGGACGCAGATAGATCTCGTTTTTAGCGTCCTCTGTCACCCCCTGGAAGGTTTTGAACATCAGATTAAACTGGCGGATATCGGTAAAATTTTTCCCGCCGCAGTTGGGGCAGGCAATATCATGCTCCCGGATGAATTCCAGCATTTTTTCGTTGGACCAGCCGTCAGCCACCGTCCCGTCATAGTCCTCGATGAGCTTGTCAGCCCTGTGCCGGCTTTTGCAGTCCTTGCAATCCATCAGCGGGTCGGAAAAGCCGCCTACATGGCCGGAAGCCACCCATACCTGGGAATTCATGAGGATAGCGCTGTCCAAGCCGACATTGTACGGGCTTTCCTGGACAAACTTCTTCCACCAGGCCCGTTTAACGTTATTTTTCAGTTCCACGCCCAGAGGACCGTAATCCCAGGAATTCGCCAGGCCGCCGTATATATCCGAGCCGGGATACACAAAGCCCCGGCCCTTGCAAAGGGCCACAATTTTTTCCATGGTCTTGTCGCTGTTGTTCATCCTGCACCCTATCCTTTCTTTCAGGCACCGGCCCGGGATAAAACCGTCTGTCTCCCCGAACGGCGCCTTTCTCCGCCCAGCCCCGGGCGGAACTCATACCCATTAGTGTAATATGAAACCGCCGGAAAGTCAACGTAAAACAGCGGAAAAGGCGCTCTTTTCCCTACAAAAATCCGAAAGCCGCCGGTTTTCCGGCGGCTTTCGGGACTAATCTATGGTAAAGGTGCAGTCCAGGCTGATCCGTTCCTCCTCGGTGACGTACCGTTCTACATAGGCAAAGCTGTAGGGCCCGCAATCCAGCACCCCGCTGCCCCTTCGGATCCTCACCTGCCGGGCAGGTATTGGGAAGGCCAGATACAGGGCGGATTTAGCATCGCTGCCCAGAGTGTGGTGTATATGGCCCCGGTACAGACCCGGAGTGCTTCCATCCGGTTGAACCACCGCGTTTTCATGGGTCAGAAAAACCGAATACTGCCAGTGGAGCGGCGTGTAGATCCGGTTCATCCGGGTATACCAGTATCGGGTGAGGCCTGGGATGTTTTCCGGACGCTCCTCCGCAAATTCCACCGGATCTCCCCGGTTATCCCATTCCGCCAGATGCTCCATCACGTATTCCGGACCGTTTGAATACCCGTTTTTAAACCAAACTTCCCCCTCCGGGATCCGGCCCCCGGTCTTTTCCAGTACGGGGTTGATCCGCTGGCCTGCTCTGGCCATATACCGGACATACTGGTATAACTCAGTACGGTCTGTCCGTCCCGGAGCGGCATTTTGATGAGAAAATGAGTCATCTCGTCCTCCCGGGCCTCAGTCATCCGGGGTAGCAGGGCTTTCAGGGCCGTGGCGATATCCCGACATTCCCCGCAGGAGCGCAAATGCTCCTCCACCGCCTGGCGGTTTGCCTCCGTGATGATTCCCTTGGCGTAATTGAACAGCAGGGTATAGGCTTGCTTACAGGTCATACTTCTTCCTCCTTTGCGGGTCTGACCGGAGAGACCCAGCTGGGTTCGAAGCTTCTCCAGTCCATAGTGAGCGTTGGACTTGACGGTGCCGGCAGGCATCCCGGTGAGCCGGGCGGTCTGTTCCACACTGCAATCCCGCACATACCGGTAATACACCGCCGACCGCTGGCGGGGCGGAAGCCTTGTGAGAAGGCCGAGAATCTCCCGCACCTGCTCCCGGGTCTCCCAAGTATCCTGAGGATCCTCTCCCCGGGAAACCGGAAGGCTGTTTTTCCCGCCGTCCTCCCAGGGATGATCCAAGGACTCAGCGGGCTCCTTCCTCCCCAAATAGGTGTACAGGGTGTGCCGGGCGATGGTGGCCAGCCAGGCCTTCAGCTGCCCTTTCTCGGCATACCGGTCATACGCCCGGTACGCCTTCACCAGCGCTTCCTGGACAATATCCTCGGCCAGGCTCTGGTTCCGCAGCCGTCCCCGGACATACCGGAGCAGCCAAGCCATATTCTCCTCCACCACCCGTTCAAAAGGCTGCTTTTCCATTCGGGCTCTCACCCCCTCGCTTTTTATCGGTACCGACACTATAGAAACCCATTCCGATGAAAAAAGGTTCAAAAAGAGGGATGGAAAATTTTCCATCCCCCCAGCTTATCAGATATAATATCCCACCACCATGGTGTACCGGCCAGTCACTTGGTCCTGCCCGGAAATCACCACACCGTCCAGGCTCATGAGCTCGCCGCTCTTCACCGTTTCCAGAGGGGCGTTGAAAACCTCTTTTCCCCCAGCCATCACAATCACCCGATCCGGCAGCACCATAAACCGGCCGCCCTTTCCCAGAACCGTTTCCCGCGGGGACCCGTTTTCATCCTGTTCCCGGCGAATCGCATACTTCAGTTCCCTGCCATCTAACGCGCGGAGCGCATCCGGAGACATGGAATCGCTTTTTTTCTTTTTACCGAACAACCCCATCGGCTGTCCCTCCTTTTCTCTTGTTAACCAACCGTCACTCCGGCAAGTTCCTCCAATATTTCGGCAGCGTCCGGGGCAGGGGCTGGGGCCTGCAGCAGGCCATACAGCAACGCCGCCAGTATCAATCCGCCCAGTACAAGAAAGGCTGCTATGGAAATCCGGCGGCACACAAAATAAAAATGGGAAGGGGTTATATCCTCTGTGCCATTGGCCCAGAAACTCATACGGAACCTTTCCAAAGCCCAGCTGACCTGTGGAAAAAACGCTTCCACGGTCCCCGCCAGAAAAAACAACAGCCCTGCCATTGCCATGGGAACCGCTTCCGGATACGCCTTTCCCGCCGGGAAGACATCCCCCACATACAGCGCCAGCACTACCAGCAGGGCGGCCATACCCGCTAGATGAATGCCGCCCAAAATCCGGTCCGACAGGCTCACATGCAGCGGATCCCCTTGGTTATACAGATTCTCGATTTGCGTCCCTAGTTCCTCGCTAGCCTTTTTCTCTTCTTGGCCGGACAAGCTCCGTCCCAGTCGTTCTCCGCAGTCCACACAATACAGCCGCGCATCTCCCTGCTGCGCTCCGCACTTAGAACAGATTTTCACTTTGTCTTTCCTCCTTTTCTCTTTGCGAAACAGAAAAGGCCTGCTGTGATTATGGATACGGACTCCTACAGTGTTTACCAAGGGCAAGATCCGATCCTGGTCCCTGTCACGCAGGGTGTCAGACTATCTACCGCAAAAATTTTTTACAGCCGTTCTCCTCTGGCCAGGCGCGCCTCGGCATCCGCCACAAACTGGCGGGCATACCGAGGGGAACGGGCCCCCCGCTCCAGAGCCCAGCGCTCCGCGGCGGCCAGCAATTCCTGGCGGTCAACCCGCAGTTTCCGATCAGCGGCGATCTGCTCCACAATTTCTAAGAACCGCTGCTTATCGGGCATCAGGAAGGTTAGGCTGATACCGAACCGGTCAGACAAGGATACCGACTCCTGGACAGTATCGGCGGAATGGAGATCATCTCCGTTCCGGTCCTGGAAGCTCTCCCGCAACAGATGCCGCCGGTTGGAAGTAGCGTAGATAATCACGTTCCGGGGCCGGGAGGCCAGCCCGCCTTCCAGTACCGCCTTCAGGGCGGCGAAATTGTCATCATCCCCGGCAAAGGACAGGTCATCAATAAACACAATAAATTTCATCGGCACGCCGGACAGATAACCGGTCAGATCCGGAAGCTGGCGGAGGAATTCCTTGGGCATCTCGATCATCCGCAGGCCTTCCCCGGCGTATTCATTGAGCAGGGCCTTGACGGTACTGGATTTTCCTGTGCCCCTGTCGCCGTACAGCAGCATATTATTGGCTTCAAAGCCGTTCAAAAAGGCCAGGGTATTATCCACGGCGATCTGCCGCTGATATTCATATCCTTTCAGGTTGCTCAGGCGGATGGGGTCGGGATGCTCCACGGGCAACAGTTCCCCATCCCTCCACAGGAAGGCACGGTGACGGGCAAAGCGTCCGCAGCCATGGGCTTGGTGATACGCCGCCAGGGCTTCCAGTCTCTCTCCCCAGGACTGGTCCATAGGGGCATCGGCAGGCTCGCTGCCCCATTCCGGGAGCAGCGCCTCCAAAGGCAGCGTAACTCCCGCCAGCAGTTCCCCGGGACGCACCAACGCGCAGCGGTACAGCACCTGCAGATCCCGGAGCGCCGCGCTCCGCAGGCGTTCCGGCACCGGTTTGCCGGCCGACAGCAGGGAAGAAAATGGATTATCATCCTCCAGCACCTCCGCCGCCAGTGCCGCCGGCAGGCTGTCCAGCCGGCCTTTAGCCGCCAGGGTAGCGCAGAGGTTACCCCAGCCTTCGCACAAACGGGATGCGGCTTTGGGACAGTCCTCCCACTCGGCCGCCGCTTCCAATAGGACGGTCAGGGCAGCAGTTACAGGGCGGGTAAGAACATGGCGATAGACCGACAGGGATTTCAGCTCCAGCCACAGGCTGCAGGCAGGTACAGAGGATCGACAGGACATCATTGAGGACTCCATTTCTATACAAGGGTTTTGTCATCAGCGGGAGGGTTTCAGTGGGCAATGCCTTTTCAATCCGACGGTATGCCGGGCCACCAGAGCGGTTATTCCAGCCCAACATCTATCCTTCCGCTTGTTCACACGGCCGGGAAAGCCTTTTCAAGCCCCTCCCGACAGTTGCATTGTACCCCCAACCCGGCATGATGTCAACGGGCTCTTGGCAATTGGCTCCGGCACCGATATACTACCATTAAAAAGGGAGGGAACGGTATGGACTGGACAACAATCCGGCGGGAAACCGCCTGCTGCTTCACCGGCCATCGGCCGAATAAGCTTCCCGGAGGCTACGTCATGGATGAAACAGCATTGGCGCCGCTGCGCCGGCGGTTACGCCGGGCTGTATGGGAGGCGGTGGACGCCGGTTACCGGGATTTTCTCTGCGGCATGGCCCTGGGGGTGGATACAATGGCTGCACAAGAGGTATTGGCCTTGCGGGAAATCCGGCCGGAACTGCGGCTTATCGCCGTCATCCCCTGCCCCGGACAGGCCAGACGGTGGAGACCGGAGGATCAGTACCGGTATCGGGAACTTCTGAATCGGGCTGATGGCTGTTATACCGCCGGCCCTTCCTATACGCCTTATGCCATGGGTGCCCGGAACCTGTGGATGGTGGAACATGCTTCCCGTCTTATTGCCGTTACCGATGGGTCCCCCGGAGGTACCGCCAATACTATCCGACTGGCGGAAGACCACGGGCTCACCATCATACATATCCCTGTGTAAGTCCCGGTTCGATACCGCCGCTCCGCATTCTTAGGCGCCTTTAGTCTTCCCTCTGATGTTCCCGCATTCCCCTATAGCCCCGGAACTGATTGTGGTTTTCTATCATCCTCGCCGCTGTCACTTTTTCGCTTTAGCGCCTAAAAATGTCTTGACTTTTATTCTTTCCAGGGTGTATAATAACGCCAATCACCGTCAGCAGGACGGCACAGGAGCAGTAAAGGAGATGGACCATCATGACCGGGGCTGAGGCTATGGTAAATTGTCTGGAAGCGGAGGGCGTCCGGGTCGCTTTCGGTTATCCCGGTGCGGCCATCTGCCCGTTTTATGACGCCCTGGTAAGCAGCGGTATCCATCATGTTCTGGTTCGTACAGAGCAAAACGCGGCCCATGCCGCCAGCGGCTACGCCCGTATTTCCGGACGTCCCGGCGTATGCATAGCTACCTCCGGACCTGGCGCTACCAACCTGCTCACCGGTATCGCCTCCGCCTATATGGACTCCATTGGCCTAGTGGTCATCACCGGACAGGTCCGCAGCGATATGCTGGGCCGGGATGTCTTCCAGGAGGCGGATATCACCGGTGCCGCGGAGCC
>CALWMQ010000233.1 GCA_944382025.1 uncultured Clostridia bacterium
CCGTGGCGGAGGAACTGCGCTTCCGGCAGGAATCCTATGAGGATTTCGCCGCCGGGGTTCGGCGGTTCACCGTGGGACTGTGCAAAAAGGTGCTTCTGGCCAACACAGTGGGGGAGATCTGGAACAAGGTTTCCGGCATGGAGGTGGAAGGGCTGCCGGTGCTGACCGCCTGGATCGGCCTGGCGGCTTTTACCTTCCAGATTTATTTTGATTTCTCGGGTTATTCCGATATGGCCATCGGTCTGGGCCGGATGTTCGGGTTCCATTTTCTGGAAAACTTTAATTATCCTTACGTGTCCCAAAGCATCACTGAATTCTGGCGGCGGTGGCATATTTCCCTGAGTACCTGGTTCAGGGAGTATGTGTATATTCCTCTGGGAGGCAACCGGAAGGGACTGCTCAAACAGGTTCGAAACATCCTCATTGTATGGCTGCTGACCGGCGTTTGGCACGGAGCGGGATGGAACTTTGTGGTCTGGGGCCTGTATTTCGGAGCCATCCTTATGGTGGAAAAATGGTTTCTGCTCCGGTGGCTGGAGAAGCTGCCCGGTTTTGTGCGGCATCTCTACACCATGCTGCTGGTGATGCTGGGCTGGGGAATCTTCGCCTTTGATTCTCTCTCAGAGGGCCTGCGGTATATCGGGGCTCTGTTCGGCGGATCCGGGGGCCCGTTGTGGGACGGCAATGCCCTGTATCTGGCCTACACCAGCGCGGTGCTTCTGGTACTTCTGATTCTGGGCAGCACCGGTCTGCCGTCCCGTTTGGTCTCCCGGGCCGTCTGCCGGCTGGAAGGGCCTAACGGTTCCGGCGGTACAGCCGCAGGCCGGACCCTTCTGACAGTGGGTGAATTTTCCCTGATAGCGGCAGGGATGGTGCTGTCGGTGGCCTATTTGGTGGATGCCAGTTACAACCCGTTTTTGTATTTCCGTTTCTGACCGGGGGAAGGAGAGCCAAATGAAAAAAGATAAGCTGCTTTCCCTGCTTTTCGCCGGCGCGTTGGGACTGGGTCTTTTGTGGAACCTGCTGGCCCCGGACAGGGCCTATTCGGAGAGTGAGAACCGGTATCTGGCGTCTTTCCCGGAAGTGACGGCGGATAACGTGTTTTCAGGTCGGTTCACGGAGGGCTTCGGGGAGTATGTTAGCGACCAGTTTCCCGGTCGGGAGGGCTGGGTGGCCCTCAAGACCATGACCCAGCTGGCTACCCTGCGCCCGGACAACGGCCGGGTGTATTTCGGACAGAACAAGCGCCTGTTTGCTGTTCCCGACCCGGAGGATACTGCCCTCATGGAGCGGAACTGCCGGGCGGTGGCGGATTTTCTCACCCAGGTAAGGGAGGCTTGGCCGGAAACCCGGGTATCGGTGCTGCTGGCTCCTACCGCCTCCACCGTTCTTTCGGAGGATCTGCCCCTGCTGGCTCCGGTGCGGGACGAGGAGGCCCTTATGGACCGGATGCGGGCGGTGTTGGGGGATATTCCCTTTTGTAACCCCACCCAGGCTCTTCTGTCAGTGCCGGACCGTGAGGCCCTGTACTACCGTACCGACCATCACTGGACCGCCTATGGCGCCCTGACAGCCTGTACGGCCTGGCTCCGGGAGCTGGGGCTGGAGCCTCTGGATACCACCTCCCTCCGGATCGAAGCGGTGTCGGACAATTTTTACGGCACCCTGTATTCCAAGGCCAATCTGCCCTGGATTCCGGCGGATTCCCTGACCGCCCTTCAATTGCCCGACGACAGGCCGACCACCGTCTCCTATAGTGACAGCGACAAGGTGCTGTCCGGCCTGTATGATTCCTCCTATTTGGAGGCCCGGGATCAGTATTCTTATTTTCTGGGCGGCCACCATCCTCCGACGATTGGGGAGACCGGAGCGGGTACTGGCCGGAGCCTGCTGGTGGTCAAGGATTCTTATGCCCATTCTTTTGTACCGTTTCTGACGGGCTATTACGATACGATTACCCTTCTGGATCCCCGGTATTTCCGAGAGGATCTCCTTTCCTGGATGGATGGAAAAGGGTTCACCGATGTACTGGTTCTGTACAATGTGGCGACCTTTTCCAGTGATAAGCAGCTAGCCGCTGTGTTGGGGTGAATGCTGAGCAAACGGCGGCGGATATGACGTTCCCAATATCTCTTTTAAACAACGATTAGCCGTTAAGGCAACACACAAGTGGAAAATAGGGATTGTGGGCTATGGGGGAGCGATTTTGTCCGCTAGGGAGGACGCCGGGGGCTTTGCCCTTCGCCCCCACCTTCTCTTGCGGTGCCCAAAACCAACCTGCGCCGCGCTGCGGCTGCTGATGTTGACCACGGCGCCAATCCCCGCTCGCTGTTTCTCGTTCCGCGGGATACATCGGGGGCGCTGCCCCTCGACCCCGTCTCCTCTTGCGGTGCCCAAAACCGGCATGCGCCGCATTCGCGGCTGCCGGTTTTGACCGCGGCGCCAGCCCCTGCTCGCTGTTTCCCACACTGCGGGCGCTCGCAGGCGTTGCCTTTTGTAAAAGGCGGGCGAAAACTTTCCAGGGGATTTTGCGGCGGAAGACTGTTTCAGTATATAGAAGTCAGCGGAAGGAAATCTTCCGCTGACTTTTTTGTAGAGTAAAACCACTGGCTAGGCCAGTGGTTCAGGAGAGCCTAAGGCGATAAGATAGACAGAAAAACTCCCTTTGCTAAAATGAAAATGCGGTCTGCCAACTGCATTCGAAAGCAAAGG
>CALWMQ010000234.1 GCA_944382025.1 uncultured Clostridia bacterium
CCCCAGGATTTTTTCATATTTCGGGGCAGACAATACGCCTCCAGCCGCCGAAAACGCGCAGGGGGATGTAAAAACCTCATGGGCAAGTTCCCGGAGCTGATTCAGACTCACCCGGGCTATGGCGTCCAGCACCTCCCGTTCCGGGATTTCCCGATGGGCAAACAATTCGTTATGGCCCATGTAATACGCCTTGGAAGCCACTGTTTCCATACCCAGGATGACGGCGGCTTTGGTTTGGGCTTTGGCCCGGAGGAATTCCTCCGGACTGACCGGGTCGGAGCCATCCCAAAGGCCCGACAGGGTCTTCCGGATCTCCGCCAGCGCTTCCAGCTGATGGGAAGGCGTTACCGAGGCGCTGATGGAAAACAGCCCTGCCCCGGGAGCCGCGTCATGGGAGGAATACACCGAATAGGCTAAGCCCAGTTCCTCACGCAGCCGCAGGAACAGCCGGGATGAGGCGCCGCCTCCTACCACAAAGTTCAGCAGCATCATGGCGTATCGGCGGGAGTCCCCCATGGGCAGGCCCGGATACGCCAGTTCCAGGCTTAACTGCTGAAACTTCTTCTTTTTTAAGAAAATCCCCGGGCGAAATTCGGGATGATCATTTGCCGGGATCCCGGCACCCGGGCGAAGCCCACCCAGCTGTTGGGTAATCCGGTCCAGCAGGCGGTCCCGGCAGAATTTCCCTCCCAGTACCACCAACATCCTCTCCGGTGTATATTGCTCCCTCACATAGCGTCTCAGGTCATCCGGGGTAATGGACTCCACCGTATTTTTCCATCCGCAAATGGGACGGCCCAGGCCGGATTCCGGCCAGCACCCTCCAATCAGGCTTTCATGAGCCACCTCTTCCCCTACATCCTCATACATATCGATCTCATCCAGAATCACCTGCCGCTCCAGTTCCGTATCCTCCGGGGACATACGGGAATGGAGCATCATATCCAGCAGGATATCCAGCATGGCTTCCGCCCCGGACAGGGATTCCCGGCTGCCATAGGCCCCATCCTCCGCCAGTACCTGAGCGTAAAACCGGGTATAGTGACGGGTGGTATAAGCGTTTAAAGCTCCCCCCAGCCGGTCGGTTTCCTCGGAAATCTGCCGGGCAGTCCGGCTATGGGTGCCTTTGAACAGCATATGCTCCACAAAATGGGAAATTCCCTGCTGAGGAGGGGCTTCATAGCGGGAACCGGCAGCCACCCAAATCTCTACCGACGCCGAAAGGGCGTTTTCCATAGGAGCCAGTAAAACCCGCAGGCCATTGTCCAAAACAATTTTTTCCATACTGTGCCTTCTTTATCTTTCTGGTTGCCGGGATGGAAGCGGTCAGCCCCCAACCCATATACGGACCATCGCCGTTTATCAGTCAGCCTTCCAAACAGCGGACAGCGGCCTGTAAAATCCGCCGGTCGTTGTCATAGGTTACCAGTTCCAAGGCCTGGCGCCCCGGCAGCCAGCGGCAGTCTGAAACCTCTTCCCGCTGGCGGGAAACCGACCGCTCCTCCGTCAGCGCCAGAAAATACACCACTTCTTTGGTGATACCGGGCCCCGGCATATAGGATACCGTCTCACGGAAATCGGCCCGCAGGGTTACCGACAGTCCGGTTTCCTCCCGGATCTCCCGCAAAGCGGTTTGGGCTTCGGTTTCCCCTTTTTCCACATGCCCTTTCGGGAAAGCCCAGTGCCCCCCATTCACATGGCGGATCAGCAGGTACTCAACTTGTCCCTCATTCTGGCGGAAAACCACCGCGCCACAGGATTTTTCGTATTTCATAAGCCCTCATCCTTTCCAGCGGTCCTCAGCGGCAGTACAGACCTTTCCACCAGGCCGAACCAAACCTTTACCGCTTTTCTTTTGGGAAAAGGCGCGCCATAGATAGGGTTTCCGGACGGCCGGGGAAGCATGGGCCATGCCGTTTTCCCCAACCCCTTGGGGCAGGGAGCCCCCGCCCCAGTATAAAGCGCTCCCACACCTGCCCCGCATCCCATACTATGCGGCCGGCTTGTTTTGCAGAAGTCCCGGGAACCGATACAGCCGCCCTAAAACGTACGCAATACCTTCAGCTGGCCTTCCTGCGGCGTGCCCAGACCAAGGAAATTCCCTTCCGGGTCCTGGATCCGGGTAATCCCTGAAACCGGCGCCTGGAGCCGGTTCAGATCCAGGCTTCCCCCGTTGCGGAAGCGAGTCGCCTGGGCTGAAGTGACCCGAATAGCCGGATAGGAATAAAAGGCGGATTCCACCGGCAGCAGCTTCTGCGCCAACTGTCCCTGCCCAGCCAGATCCCGCAGCTGTTCCAAACTCAGACAGTCCTTCAGCCCGTATCCCGCCGCCTCGGTCCGCCGCAGCGCGGTCATAACCGCTCCGCATCCCAGAACCCGGCCCAGATCATCGCACAGGGTGCGAATATAGGTTCCCTGAGAACAGGAACAGTCCAGCTGGAGTTCTCCTTCTTGTTGATTATATTCCAAAATATCCAGTTTGTATATTGTAACCGGACGTGGTTCCCGCTCTATCTGAATCCCCTGCCTTGCCAGATCATACAGCCTAACCCCATCCTTTTTTAAAGCGGACATCATGGGAGGAATCTGCCGGATATGGCCCCGGAAGGCGGGAAGCGCCCCCTCAATATCAGCAAAGGAAGGAACTGGCTGTCCGGTGGGACGTACGGTACCCCATTGGTCCAGAGTATCGCTGGTAAAGCCGAAACGCAGGACAGCGGTATAGCGCTTGTCATGGGCAGGAAGTAAGGGAATCGCCCGGGTCGCCTTTCCGGCCATCAAAGGCAAAACACCGGTAGCCATTGGATCCAGTGTCCCCGCATGGCCGATTTTCCGTTCTCCCAACAGGCGCCGTACCACGGCAGAGCAGTCAAGGGAAGGAAAATTTTCCGGTGTGTCCAGGCAAAGAATGCCGGCCATAACGACCTCCAACAAGAAAGTATCCCCTTTTCTCCAAACGGGAGCGGGTCAGGATCCCCGCAGCAGTTTCAGCAGCTCTGTATATCCAAAACATGGAACACGGAAAGTTTTCGCCCGCCTTTTTCAAAAGGCGGCGGGGTCCAGGGGCAGAGCCCCTGACATATCCCGCGGTGCGGGAAGCAACGAGCAGGGGTTGGCGCCGCGGTCAAAACCGACAGCCGCGAAAGCGGCGGAGGGCGGTTTTGGGCACCGCAAGGGGAGGCAGGGTCGAGGGGCAGCGCCCCCGGCGTATCCCTCAGAGAAGTACCCCGTATTTCCAGCGGCGGCAACGGTGTAAAAAACGCCCTGCCTTTTCAACGGGCAAGGCGGATGAACAAATCAACGGATATCCGGCGTCGCCTGGGCCACGGCTTCCAGCATCCGCTGAATAGCCGCCTGCGCCGGACCTTTCATGGCGCATCCCGCGGCCTGGCGATGACCGCCCCCGCCCAGCAGGGTACAGATGGCGGAAGCATCCGCATGATTTCCGGTACGGACACTGACTTTGAAGCCGCCGTCCGGTTTCTGGCGCAGGGTAATCCCCACCCAAACCCCTTCGATCTGGCGGGGGATCGGCGCCAGCCCTTCCATATCATTTTCCTGGGCGCCGCTTTGTTCCAGCATATCATTGCTGATCACCATCACCGCGCAGCGGCCGCCGTAATAAAATTCCATGGACTCCAGGGCCAGCCGTTCCAGCTCTACCCGTGCCCGGGACTTGATATCGAACATGGACCGGTTGATCATTTCATAACGGGCGCCCAGTTCCATCAGCTGAGCGGCCACCCGATGGGCTTTGGGGGTAGTATTCCCATATTTGAAACAACCGGTATCGGTGGCAATTCCCGTATACAGGCATTCCGCCATATGGCTGTCCACCGATACACCCATGGCCAGCAGAACATCGTAAATTAACAAGGCAGTAGCGGGGCTCTGGGCGTCCAGGAAAAGATGATCCTGGAAATCCTTGTGGGAACCGTGATGGTCAATCGCCAGATCCACACGGCCCTCGAAGGCCGCCAGGCTGCCCAGCAGCTTGGTATCCGCCACATCCACCGCGCAGATAAAACGGGGCTCGAATTCCTCGCAGGGCGCCTGGACAGCCATATATTCATATTTCTCGGGGATGGGGTCGGAGCATATCACACGGGCCCTTTTCCCCAGGGACCGAAGGCCCAGGCACAAACCATATCCGGAACCCAAGGTATCCCCATCAGGATACTGATGGGTCAGGATCAGGATATCATCGGCGTCCAAAAGCAGCTGGGCTGCCTCCTGAACCGTTACCGTTTTGCTCATACGGATCATGCTCCTTTCAACAGGGAAGGCAGGGGATCAGCCTGCGGAACCCGAAACCGGCGTACAGTGACGGATCCCCAGAGCCGTTCCCGCTTTCCACAGGCTTACTGCTTCTCCAGATCGTGCAGGGTTTTGGCGATGTGGGCACTGTATTCAATCGAATCATCAGCTATAAAGCGCAGCTCCGGCACATGCCGCAGATGCAGCGCCGCCCCCAGCTCATGCCGCATATACCCGGCGGCGGAAGTAAGCCCTTTAACGGCGGTTTTGGCGGCGTCAAAGCCGTCCATGGAACTGACATACACTTTCGCGTAGGACAAATCGCTGGTCACCTCTACCCGCACGATGCTAACCAGCCCGGTAACCCGGGGATCCTTGACCGTGCGCAGGATAGCGGTCAGTTCCCGCAAAATGTCCTCGCTGGTGCGGTCCATACGATAACTTGCCATATACATCTACCTCAATGGTTGTTTGTCAATAGGCGGATCATCCCGCGGGCAGCCAGCCCTGCTGAGGGCGTGCCGCCTGTGGGCAGGGAAAGCGTGCGGCCGCCCGGGAATAGGGAGGCTCCGGCAGGATCTCCCCTATCTCTTCCCGAAAACCCGTCCGGCTGATGCTCAATCCCGATACTCTTCCATGATATAGGTCTCGAAGATATCGCCTTCCTTGATATCGCTGAATTTTTCCAGTCCGATACCACATTCGTATCCCTGAGCCACTTCCTTCTGGTCATCCTTGAAACGCTTTAAGGAAATCATCTTGTCATCAGCGATAATGATGCCGTCACGGACAATGCGCAGCAGGTCATTGCGATAAACCTTGCCGTCCAGCACGTAGCAGCCGGCTACTGTGCCCACATTGGTAATCTTATACACCTGACGGACCTCAGCGCGGCCATGGAGCACCTCACGGTATTTCGGCGCCAGCATCCCCTTCATGGCGGACTCGACTTCCTCAATGCAGTCGTAGATAATCCGGTACATCCGCATATCCACATTATTCTGTTCCGCCATGGTCTGGGCCAGCGGGTCAGGACGGACGTTAAAGCCCACGATGATGGCGTTGGAGGCGTCGGCCAGCATAACATCGCTCTCGTTGACAGCGCCCACGGCTCCATGGATTACCCGGACACGCACCTCATCATTGGACAGCTTTTCCAGGGACTGGCGAACCGCTTCCACCGACCCTTGGACATCGGCCTTGATGATAATGTTCAGTTCCTTCATCTCGCCCAGCTGCATCTGATCAAACAGGTTATCCAAAGTAACCTTCTGGTACTGGCTGAACTGTTCCTCTTTGGCGGCCTGCTTGCGCTGCTCCACCAGCTGGCGGGCCAGGCGTTCATCGGTAACGGCGTTAAAGATATCCCCGGAAACCGGCACCTCATCCAGGCCCATGACCTCAACGGGAACCGACGGGCCAGCCTCATTGATTTTTTTGCCGTTGTCATCCGTCATAGCCCGGATACGGCCTACCGCGGAGCCCGCCACAATAATGTCCCCGGAATGCAGGGTACCATTCTGTACCAGGATGGTAGCGATGGGGCCGCGGCCCTTGTCCAGGCGGGCCTCAATCACCGAGCCTTTGGCAGCCCGGTTGGGGTTGGCTTTCAGCTCCTTGATCTCCGCCACCAGCAGCACTGTCTCCAGCAGCTTATCGATCCCCTGGCCGGTCAGAGCCGACACCGGTACGCAGATCACGTCGCCGCCCCATTCCTCAGGCACCAGTTCATATTCTGTGAGCTGCTGCATCACTTTATCCGGATTGGCTTCCGGTTTATCCATTTTATTGATCGCCACAATAATGGATACCCCAGCCGCCTTGGCATGGTTAATGGCTTCAACGGTTTGGGGCATAATGCCGTCATCAGCCGCCACCACCAGGATAGCGATGTCAGTCACCTGGGCGCCGCGGGCCCGCATGGAAGTAAACGCGGCGTGGCCGGGAGTATCCAGGAAGGTAATGGACTGGCCGCCCACATTAACCCGGTAAGCGCCGATGTGCTGGGTAATACCGCCGGCCTCCCCTTCGGTCACCTTGGTCTTCCGGATAGCGTCCAGGATAGAGGTTTTCCCGTGGTCTACGTGGCCCATAACCACTACCACCGGATCCCGGGGCTGCAGATCCCCATCCGTATCCTCATGGTCGTCAATGATCTGTTCCTCGATGGTAACCACGACTTCCCGCTCCACCTTGGCATGGAATTCCTCCGCCACCAGGAAGGCGGTATCGAAATCCACCTCTTCATTGGCGGTCACCATCATTCCCAGGCCCATGAGCTTTTTAATCACTTCACTGACAGTAGCTTTCAGCCGGGAAGCCAGTTCGGAAACGGTAATGGTATCCCCAACCGTAATGGTAATGGGTTTCATCTTGCGCTCCATCTGGATACGGCGCAGCCGTTCGGCTTCCGTTTCCCGGCGCTGATGGGGCTTACGGTACTGCTGGGACTTCTGATTGATCTTTTGTTTTTTAATTGCCCCGCCGTCTCCCCGCACCTGCTTGGAAGTCTGGGCCAGCACATCAAATTTCTCATCGTATTTGCCCACGTTGACCTGGGGGGTACGGGTGTCAACCGTACGGCGTTCGATCTGTGGCTTGGGCTGGGGCGCCGCCTTGGCCGGTTTAGCCTCCTTAGGCGGCTGAGCGGGGGCTTTCGCACTGTCCTGCCGTGGCTTGGGAGCCGGAGCGGCTTTGTCGGCCTTATCAGGCTCAGAGGCAGCCGGGACTTCCGGCTGTTTCTCCGCCTTCTCTTTCTCTTCCGCTTTCTCCTCCGCCGCCATGGCAAAGTAGGCGTCAAAATTTTCTACCTGGCGGGTCTGGGTGAAATGCTCGAACACCAGATCCAGTTCCTCCTCGGTCAGGGCGGTGGCGCTCTTTTTAGGAGTATCCGTATATTTTCCCAGCAGTTCGATCACCTCTTTGCTGGGAACTCCAAAATCTTTGGCAACCTCGCTTACGCGGTATTTAATCATCATATACCCATTTCATCCTTTCTCCTGAAAAAAGGCGTTTTCTGCCAACCGCCTTATTCCACAGGGCCTATCCGGTCCTGCTCCTCTTCTGTATCGTACGCTGCCGGACAGGCCCGCCGGATGGCGGAAGCAAAGCCCGGATCCTGGATAGCCAGGATACCCACCGGTTTATGGGTTCCCAAGGCACGGCCTGTCTCCTCCTTGGTCAGAGGCAGGTTAAGAAAATCATCCCTGAGGCGTCCGGCCTTCTGCAGGGCGAATTCCAGTTCTTTGCGGGACTTGGGGGATATATCCTTGGCCGCCATCACCAACAGGGGGCCGTTTTGCCCAAGCAGCGCGGTCACTGCGTCAAATCCGGCGGTCAGCCGTCCGGCCCGGCGGCACATGCCCAGCGCCCCCGCTAACCGGGGAATGGACGGTGCTTTATTCTCCTTCACAAGCCTGTAATTCCTCCTCCAGCCGGTCATACACCTGGGAGGGGATCTGGCAGGAGAAGGCTTTCTCCAACCGTCTCATCTTCCGGGCGCTTTGCAAACAGGGCAGGCTGCGGCAGACATAAGCGCCCCGGCCCGGTTTTTTGCCGGTGGGGTCCAGGGAAATTTCCCCCTCAGGGCTTTTCACCACCCGAACCAGTTCTTTTTTCGGCTTCATTTCTCCGCAGCCTGTGCATTTGCGCAGGGGGATCCGTTTCGCCTGCATGTTCGCCACCACCTTTTCCAAGCGTATTGTCTATATTAAAGCGGCTGAGCGCCGTATATTAGGCTTCGTCTTCCCCGTAGAACCCGCTTTCCGGACGGATATCGATTTTCCAGCCGGTCAGCTTGGCAGCCAGACGGGCATTCTGGCCCTTGTTGCCGATAGCCAGGGAGAGCTGGGCGTCAGGGACGGTCACCCGGCAGTTTTTGGATCCCTCGGGATCCACTTCCACGCTGAGGACCTTAGCAGGGGACAGGGCTGCGGCAATGAATTTCTCCGGATCGTCACTGTATTCCACAATATCGATCTTTTCGCCGCCCAACTCTTCCACGATATTCGCCACACGGGCGCCCTTGGCGCCGATGCAGGCGCCCACGGCATCCACGTTTTCGTCATGGGTTTCTACCGCCAGTTTGGTGCGGGAGCCGGCTTCCCGGGATACCGCCTTGATCTCCACCACGCCATTAAAGATTTCCGGAACCTCCATCTCAAACAGCCGCTTGACCAGGCCCGGATGGGTACGGGAGATAAGAGCCCGGGGACCTTTGTCCCCATCCCGGACATCCACCACGTAAACCTTGATCCGATCGCCCTCATGCAGCTCCTCATCGCCGATCTGTTCGCTTTTGGGGAGAACCGCCTCGGCCTTACCAATTTCCAGGGTAGCGGCACCGGTTTTGGGATCCACCCGGGTAACCAGAGCGGTAACCAGTTCCTGATTACGGCGCTGGAATTCCTGCATCTGCTGGCCACGTTCGGCCTCCCGGATTCCCTGGCGGATCACATGCTTAGCGGTCTGGGCGGCAATCCGGCCAAACTGCTTGGTTTCCAGCTGGATCTCCACTACATCGCCTATCTTCGCGGATTTGGAATACTTATGGGCCTCTTCAGGCAGCATTTCCTCATCCGGGTCCGTCACTTCCTCCACAACGGTTTTCCGCAGGGAAACCTGGAATTCGTTGGTTACAGGATCCATAATCACCGAGATATTTTCCTTGCCGCCGAAATCCCGCTTCACGGCAATAATGATGGCCGCCCGGATTTTCTCCAGCAAATACTCCCCATCGATCCCTTTTTCCTTTTCCAGCAGTCTCAGGGCCTCAAAAAATTCCGCGTTATTCATTTTCTGTCATTCCTCCGTCTATTTCTTGGTCAAGCAGGGTCTCATCCTCGTCCCAATCGTCGATGGCGTGGACCGCTGCAATGTCTTTTTTGGCAAAAGTCAGGGTTTCCTCTTCCTCCGTCTGGATGGAAACGTCGCCGTTTTCCATTTGCAGAAGGATACCGGCGAATTCCCGGATACCGTTCAGCGGCCGGATAAGTTTGACCACAATGGGCCAGCCCTCATACGCCTGGAAGTGTTCCGGCCTGGTGAGTTCCCGCTCA
>CALWMQ010000235.1 GCA_944382025.1 uncultured Clostridia bacterium
TTATACGATATCAAGAAACCGCGTGGATTTGTTTTGTCGCTATCGGCATTCCCGGACAGCTACAGCACATCAAGTGTGGAGTAAGTTTTCGCCCGTCTTTTTTCAAAGCAACGCCTGGGAACGCGCAGGGCAGGAAACAGCGAGCAGAAGCTGGTCTGCGGTCAAAGCCGGCAGCCGCAAGCCCGCGCATGACGGTTTTGGGCACCGCAAGGGGAGCCAAAAGCCTCCAGTAATAGGGCGGCCTAAGCTTATACATTCGCTGGCTTTAAGCCTTCAGCGGACCACCGCTCCTTTGAAACCGGAAATCATGGTTTTCTGCAGGGACAGGTACAGGATGGTGATAGGAAGGCTGGCCAATACCGAGGAAGCGGCAAATAGGGTGAAGTTATTGCCAAAATCCGCAGCGACAAGGTAATACGTACCCAATGCCAGCGTGTAGTGTTCGGGTCTGGTGAGTACAATTCGGGACAGGACGAAATCCCCAAAGGGAGACGCAAAGGCAAATACCCCTACCAGAACCAGCATAGGATAGGCCAAGGGGAGAAGAATCTTGAAAAACACCTGGAACCGGTTGGCACCGTCAATCATGGCGGACTCTTCCAGCGCCTTGGGTACAGTATCATAGAAGCTTTTGAGCAGCCAGGTATTGCCGGTAACCGCTGCGCCGGAGTAAAGGATCACCAGACCGATACTTGTATCCAGTAGGCCGATCATATTCAGCAGCACATAGTAGGCAACCATCGCCATCATCCCGGGGAACATCTGGAGCACTAGCAGGACCATCAGAAAGGCCTTTCTTCCCCGGAACCGCAGCCGGGAAAAGGCATAGGCTGTGGGGGCCGACAGTATCAGTGTTGCCAAAGAGGTAAAAAGCCCAGCCACAATGGTATTGAGATACCAGCGTGGGAATTTGGTTTCATACAGAAGGGTTCTGTAGTTATCCAAGGTAGGGTTAGTGGGAAAAATGGTGTCCATATACAAGGTGCTTCCGGGGCTGAAAGACAGGCCCACTACATAAATAATGGGGATCAGTGCAAAGACCAGCAGTAGGGCGATTAAAAGGTAGAGCAGTACCAAAGAGATCACAGAAAGGGGACGGATAGTATGTCTGTGTTTCATTGCATCATGTCCTCCTCGGTGAAATTTTTGGTTCTCCGCAGGTTAAAGATGCTGAAGGCGGCCAGGAAAATAAAGATCAGCAGGGAGATAGCGGAGGCATAATTATATTTCATGGTAGTAAAGGTCATATTAAACAGCCAGGAAATCAGGATATCCGTATTGCCGGCCCCGACAAAGTCCAGGTTAGGCGGATATCCCTGGGTCAGCAGATAGATCAGATTGAAGTTATTGAAAGCGCCGGACAGGCCCATAATGAACAAGGGGGCAATGGAGAACAGCAGCAGGGGAAGGGTAATTTTGAAAAAGCAATGGTGAGGGGCGGCTCCATCCAGACGGGCCGCTTCATAGAGTTCTGAAGGGATGCTTTTCATGATGCTGTCGGAGATCATCATGGGAAAGGTAAACCCGCACCAGACCGCCACAATGACCAGGGCTGCTCGGGCTGAGGTGGTGTTCTGGAACCAACCCACTCCTTGGAGGTGGAATAGATCCTGGAGGATATGATTGATGAAGCCGTCATTGGTGTCGAACATGCCGCGCCATACCTGGATACTGATATAAGAAGGGATAGCCCAGGGCAGGATAAACCCCACTTTGATGGCTTTTTGAAACCGTACCCGGGGGTTATTCAGCAGCACGGCGATCAGGATTCCCACCATATAGGGGAGTACGGAGGTCAGAATAGTGAATTCTACCGTCCAAAGCAGGATGCTGGTCAAGGTATAGGACCAGGACCGGATGGTGAACAGATCCACAAAATTTTTGAACCCGACCCAATCCAGCAGCTTTCCAGGCGGTTGATGGTACAGGTCGTAGTTGGTGAACCCCAGCATAATGGAGAACACAAGGGAAAGCACTACAATGAAGGAAACAGCTATAATACCGGGTGCGGCGAAAAACAGCGGGGATTTCCGCCGAAGGGAATCACGGAACCCTTCCCGGAAGTTGGGGAGGATTTCATGGTTCTGCCGTTTCACGGCGTTCCGGTAGGCGTCTTTGATGCAGGAAACCTGGAACAATATCAGATACACCAGGGCGATCAGGGACAGCACGCCGTACACCATCAAAAACAGAGAATGGTCCTGTTTTGGGGTGACGCCTAAGGTGACAAGTCCTTCCACGCCCCAATAAATGTAGGGGTAGACCCACAGGATCAGGAGAATATGGGTTGCCAGGTACAGAATACCTTTGAGAAACTGCCTGTTCAGCAGTTGCCCGGAGCCCATGAGGATCCCGGAAAGCACTCCGCAGAGGATGGGCCGTTTATTGGATTTCATCAATATCCTTTCCCTTCTTGGCAAGATGGGCAGAAACCGGAGAAGCCGCTGCGGGCAATATGCCCGCAGCGGCTTTGCGGTCTCAGGGAAGGATCACTTTTGCATCAGTTCGATCTGTTCCTTGATGCGGGCCACCGCCTGGTCCAAAGTGGAGTCAATATCCTGGTTCTGGGAGAAGATCAGGATACCCGCGTCGACCATAGGGGTCCAGACCTGATTCATCTCAGGAATATTGGGTTGAGGAACGCTGTTGACCATCTGCTGGGCAAAGCCATTTTTAATAGGATCGTTTTTGATTTCGTCAAGCTCCAAGCAAGCGGACAGTACAGGGATACGGTCGGTGGCCCGGCAGTAATCCATCACAGCCTCCTCAGAGACACAGTATTTCAGAAATTCTATAGAAGCCCGGGGATTCTTGGTGTAGGCGCTGACCGCCATGCCGTAGGATCCGGAATAGGTCAGCAATTCCTGGCCGTTAGCCATCTTGGGCAGAGCAGCCACACCCACATTGATCCCGGCCTCTTGGTAGCTGGCGACCGCCCAGGGACCGTCATAGATAGCCGGGGCTTTACCCTCGGAGAACTTTTTCTCCATGTTGGCGAACTCAGTATTCCGCTGCCACCAGCCGTTTTCATAATAGGTCTCGAGCAGTCGATAGGTATCCTTGGTGCCTTGGTTATTCAGGCCGATATCGGTTGGATCATAGATGCCGTCCTTTTCCCCGAATACATAGCCGCCGTTGGCCATAATCAGGGCGTTTGTAAAATAGACATTGGTAGGATCCATCAGCATTCCATAGCGGTCATTTTCTATATCCGCGTATTTCCCGCATTCCTCCATCAGTTCCTCCCATGTATCGGGGACGGTGGGAAGCAAATCCTTGTTATAAATCAAGGCAGGGGTTTCCGCTCCCATGGGCAGGCCGTACAGTTTACCCTGGTACCGGTAATCGGACAGAGTGCTTTGGGTAAACTTGTCCAGGTCTAAGGCTTCCTCAGGCAGTTCCATAAACAACCCCTGATCCACAGCCGTAGCTAAGCCGCCGCCTCCGCCTTGTACATAAACGTCTCCGCCGTTACCCGCAGGGCCGTCCAGGGCAAGTTTGTCGCTGGCGGTCAGGCCGGTATAGGACACCAGCTCCACCGTCATGCCGGTATCTTGCTCAAACTTATCGGCTATGGTTTCAAAAACCTCCATGTACAGATCCCCAACCCAAACGATCAGGTTCCCGGACAACGACCCTTCCAGGCTAGCCAGAGGATCATCCTCTTGGCTGGAACCGGAAGTGGAAGTGGAGCTGCTGTTGCTGCTACCGGGTTTTTTCGCGCAGCCTGCCAACATACCGGCTGCCATGAGGATAGCGGCTGCGACGGACATCCAACGCCAATACTCTTTTTCATCACAATATGCCTCCTTAAGAATGTTTACATTTTATGCCTGACCCATTTTCAACAAGCCAGGCAAGGTCGGTATGGACTCCCGGATCCGGCAGGGCATATGTCGTGTTCCCCTCCCCGTTATGGAACAGACACAGCACCCTTTCCCGTTCGGCCTCCCGCCAAAAAGCAGCGGTACAGTTCAGGGAATCCGGCTGAGCCGACCGGAAACCACCGTGCAGCAGGGAGGGATGGGCCCTGCGGAGATGGATCAATGGTGCATATGGGTCTTTGCTCTGATAACGAGGAGGCCATTCGCTGTGTGGAACAGGCGGACAATCTGTATGGGGATACTACCTGGGTGCCTTTGGACTAGGTTCGCAAAGCCATACGGGTGTGCGGCAGCGAAAAGATACTGTTTGGCAGTGACGCCCCAATCGACGGCGCTAAAAGCTATGCCTTTTATCAGGACATGCTGCGGATTTACCGGGAAACGCCGGACAGGGATTGGGAAAATGTGTTTTACCGGAATGCTCAGGCCCTGTTTGGCCTGTAAACCGAGCGGGGACCTCGGAAGACAGCGGAAGGCCAGGAAGAGCGAATGGATTCATCCGTTCCTCCCGGCCTTTTTTCAAAAGGACGGCTGACCTTCAGCGTGTGAAAGCCGTGTCCTTTCCTGAGGAGATTACCATCTCCGGCACCGCAGGTATAGGTGTTACGAATCCGCTGAGGTGGAAAGTTCCAGTTCCTTATCAACGCGGGCTTTATAGGTAGAGGGGGATTCTCCCATCACGTTCCGGAACACCCGGGCAAAATAGCTGGAATCGTTATATCCTACCAGGGTGGCTATCTGGGTGATGGTGTAGCCGGGTTGTTGGCGCATCAGGTAGACCGCCTGATGTGTGCGGAAATTGTTCAGATACTCAACGGGGGTGGATCCTGTCACTTCCTTGAAAAAGCGGCAGAAATAGAACCGGTTGACGTTGAGGAGATCGGCCAGTTCGCTGAGGCTGATATCAGACTGGTAATGGGACGCGATATATTGGATGACCCGGTTGACGCTGTCCAGGTTTCGCTTTTTGTACAGATATTGCTTATTGGACATGGTGGATTCGATGTGATACCGGACCATCAGGGACAGGATACCGTACAGGTTGGACTTCACCGCGTATTCGTATCCTTTTTCCTGGGCTCGTCCCTCTTCCCACATGGTCAGGAAATAGTGGTTAATCTGTTCATCCCCGGCTACCAGGTTCTGAAACACAGCGATACTGCTGCCGGGGGAAAACTGGGATTCATAGCCGGTGATATACCGGCTATGGAACAAGGGCAGGCCGATGGTACAGCAGTACAGCTCAATGGGGGCCTCCAGGATATGGTAATCGTGAGGCTCATTGGAGTTGACGAAAACCAGGTCGCCGGGGCTGGCAACCACGGTACCGGATTTACAGTTGGAAGAAACCACCCCTTTGGACACATACACCATCTCGATCTCACTGTGCCAGTGGAGGATACAGAAAGGGCCGGTAGCGTCGTGATGGTGTTCGATGAAGTTGATGGGCAGGTCAGCGTTAGGCATAATGATTTCCTCGTGGAGGACAGAGGAATTAAAGGTTTCAGCCATAGTGTTCATAAGCTTGCCTCCTGATTGATTTACAGTCAAATCACTAAATTCACCAAACAAACCATTACTATTATAATGAAAAATCCCACATAAAGTCAATATTGTATGATGGGCAGGCAAAAAATTATAGCGTCAGTCTCTCGAGAACAGGTATACTGAAAGTCGGCAGGAAAGCCGAGGTCATGTAATCTTGCAGCAAAGGAGACGGGCATGTGAAGGCAAAAAACAAAAGCGTTATTTATTGGAAATGGGACGACGCTACCATGGAAAGCGACCCGAAAGGAAAAATGGAAGATCTGTGCAGCCGGATGGATGTTGGATCGGTATTTATCGGTTTGCATTGGATTAAACACCGCTTTTTGGATAAGGAAGTACAGTAGGCCCTGAGTCTGTGCTGCGGGGAACTGCACAAACGGGGAATCCGGCTGATTTCGGAAGCCTGCCCCAGGAATGAGGCGGCAACCTTTTTTGAAGAGCATCCCGAAGAGGTGGCGTTTTTAACCACCGCGTCGGAAGTCGCCCTTGACGGGTACGGCAAGGGACAAGTGCTGGTGGATACCACCCCGATTTCCCATTATTGGAGGATGATCCAGCATGTAACCCCTACGGTTATCCGGGCGTTTGTGCTGGATAAGACGGGGGATCACCAATATGCGCAGGGGAGTGCTGTGGCGGCAGATGAGGCGGTTCAGGCCAGCCCCGCGGATGAAAACCATACCTTGGTTCAGGTGGATGCGGGGGAAAAGGCCGCCGGGAAAACAGCGGTGGTGTTTTTAGGGATTCCTCAGCCCATACCAGATCTGGCTTCGGATGCTTTCGGCGAGTTTTATACCCGGCTGCTCCAGCCTCTGAAGGCTATGGGTGTGGACGGGGTCATGTCGGACGAATGGGGCTATGATGTCATTATCCGCATTGAGGATGAGGGGACGGATCCGGATTTCTATAAAAAGCGGGAGATTTATCTTGAGCATGTTACTTATTCAGACAATTTTGCCAGCCGGTACCGGCAGTTCTGTAACCGGGAACTGAAAGATGACCTGTTGCGGTTCTATTATACTGAGGAGGGGCGTCGGGATCTCAGCATTCGATGCGTAAACGCCTATCATGCGGCTTTCCGGGACATCATGCGCCGCAATGATGAGACCATGTATGCCCTATGCAAGGAAGTTATCGGTCCGGATACCTTTTATGGCGTCCATCCCACGTGGTGGGGCAACAACTATCTGCAAAATTTTGAAGGCTTTAAAAATGCTTTTTACTGGTGGGAGGCCAAACGGGATATCGCCCAGACCGATGAAATCGTCATCATGGCTGTGCGTACCGCCCTGGCACACAAATGGGGCGGCGACTGCTGGTACAATATGTGGTATTCCATGGGGACCAGGGATATCCGTACCTATTACCGTGACACTTGGAACAATGTTCGTTACAGCGGCCGTACCCATTATCTGTCCTATGAATGCCCTAATGAGGCGGTGGTGCTGGAATTGAAACCCCAGGGGCTGCTGGAGAAAATTGAGGAAATGGACGCGGAAGTCCGGATGTTGGATCCGGTTCAGAACGCCATGCCGGACTGCCGAGTGCTGGTGCTTTTTGGAATGCAGAACGCTCTGAACTGGTACTACAACGATCAGTCCGCACCGCCATGGTATCCCCGGCACAAAGTGCTTTCCACGGTATTGGAATGCGCGGATGGGATCTTCCAGCAGACCCTTTGTGATCTGGTCCCCACAACCGAGATTGAAAACGGCAGCTTATTTGTGGACGGCGGCAAAGTGCGTTACGGATCCCAGGGATATGACGCGGTGGTGCTGCTGGGAGCCGACAGCCTGTCTCCGGCCTGTTTCCCCTTCCTGCGGAAGGTGGATCCATCCCGGCTGATTGTGGCTGGGGAAGCCTGTGAATTTGACGATGGCACACCGTTGACTGAAGCCTGCCGGGAGGTGCTGGAACGGGGAGTCCGGCTGCCCAGTGTGGACTGTGCGGAAGAGGTGAAAAAGCTTCTGAAAGAGTGGGGGATTTCCGACAACCGTTTTGAAAACGGCTGCGTGCTCCAGGACGGTTCCCTGATCTTTACCGCCGAAGGCCTGGAAGCGACCCATAACCCTCTGGAGGTGAAGATCCGGCACAAGGATCTGTCGGTAGAGTTTACGGGAGAAGATTTTCTGTTCCTCCAGTATGACAACGGGGACTATACCCATTATACCCCAACGGCACCTGTCTGCTGAACGGGAAACCGGTGGATAAAACCATACACGGAGAAAGGTTGAAATAAGGACTATGTTAAAAGAGATTACCGGTAAAATTCTCCCGCAAGGCTGGATCCTGGAGCATTTGCTCAGGGATAAGCACGGCATTACCGGTCACCTGGGAGACCTGTGCGCTGATGCTTCCTGCGGCATTTTCGAGGATAAAAAGGTCAAGGACGAAATCGATGGCAGTTGGAGTTCCTGGTGGCCCGGTGAGACCGAGGGTAACTGGCGGGATGCCCTGGCCAGGCTCGCTTTCGCCCTGGACGATAAAGAGCTTATCCGGGAGACCGCTGACTATGTTGACCGGATCCTCCGTTTCCAGGATGAAGATGGTTATATGGGTATATTTCTCCCCAACGAGCGTTTCGGCAACGGTGCCCGCAGCGGCGAACTGTGGACCCAGAGCCGCCTGATGGCGGTCCTGACCACCTATTACCGTCATACCGGGGAAGAACGGGTCCTGAAAGCGCTGGAACGCCTGGCGGATCTGATTGTGCGGCAGTATGGACCTTTGGCGGACGGCCGTTCCCTGTATCAGGTTCCTGATGAGGACGGCAGCAAAGCCCATAGTCTGATGGTGGTGGAACCTCTTCTCTTTTTGTACAACAGACTGAAGAAACCGGAATATTTGGCTTTCTGCGAATTCCTTTATGAAGATTATTCCTTGTATTCTCCCGACGCCGTCTTCCCCTGCTATGATATTGCCCGGGATAAGGCCACGTCCCCCCATGTGCCTATGGTGGGTCATGGCCCCCACACCTGCGAACAGCTGCGGATTCCCTTGCTGCTGTATCAGGCAACGGGGAAAAGGGATTATTATGGCGTGTTTCTCAGCGCATTTGAGAAGCTGAAAAGATCCATGAGCCTTTCCGGTTCCTGTAAATCCGATGAGCTGATCGGCGCTTATCAAGGGAAGATATCAGGAGAGAAAAAAGAAGGTCTTCAGATGGGGGAATGCTTCCCTATCCCGGCTACAGGCTATGAGTACTGTTCCACCACGGAGCTGATGTTCAGTCTGACCGCAGCCGTACGGGTTACCGGCCAGCTGCAGTATGCCGATTACGAGGAATGGGCGGTCATGAATGCCGCTATGGCCGCCCGACGCCAGGATGGCAAAGCCATCCAATACCTCTGCGCCGATAATCTCTACCGTGCCACTAAGGAGGTAGGGGATCGTTGGGATTATTCTCCGACCCATACCGATGCGGCGGTTTGCTGTGCCCCCAATTCCGGCAAGGTGATTCCGTACCACTTGTCCACCATGTGGATGACGGACGATGACGGTACGCTGTATGCTTTATATTATGGGCCGTCTATTCTGCAAACGGTTTTGAATGGCCAGGCGGTAGAAATCCAGCAGAATACCCGGTACCCCTTTGAGAAGGGTGCAGAATTCCGAATTCGTTGCCGTGAGGCGTTCAGGCAGAAAATAGTCTTCCGCATGCCTTACTGGGCCACGGGTTGCCGGCTGGAGGTCAATGGGGAGGAGATCAAGGCGCCGTATACCCAGGCGGGGAGCGGGCGGGGCATTGTCCTGGAAAGGCGCTTTACCGATGGGGACTGTATGGTCCTGTCCTTTGAGGCGGCTCCCCGGCTGATTACCGCTGTGGATGGTACCCGGGCGATAGCGGACGGCCCCCTGTTGTACTCCCTGAACATTACCGAGGTAGGGGAGGAATATTTCCACTACGATAAAGCGCCGTTCTGCGATACCAATTACACTCCCGCCGAAGGGGAGAAATGGGATTATACCCTGCTGTATGACAGCCGCCGGCCAGATGAATATATCCGGGAAAAAACATATGAAGGGGAGGGCTTCGAGTGGGAAAACCCGCCGGTGACCCTGGAGGCGCAGATGCTGTCGTCCTGGGCGGTGCCGGAATGGGTGGAGCTGGTGCCCATCGGCTGCACAATACTGCGCCGTACCACGTTCCCGACCATTGACCGGGCAGGCAAAGCCCGGAACGACACGGTAAGGGAAGACTGAACAGGATTCTCAAGAAAGTTTTCGCCCGCCTTTTTCAAAAGGCGGCGGGGTTCGGGGCGGAGCTCCCGCCGTCCCTGAAGGATGCGGAATCCTCAGTAAAGGATACTGGGGCTAGCGGTACACGGCTGCCCGCCGTTCTTTTGTATCCGGTTTTACAAGTTTCCCGGATATCAGGCGGGGGGCGCTGCCGGCTGGGAGGCCGGTCCCACTTCAAGATTGAGGCAAAGGAAGGTTTATGCAATGAATTCATATGAACGCCTTATGGCTAGGCTGGCGGGGCGGCCGGTAGATCGGGTACCCAACAATTGCATTATTATGGGCTTTGGCGCCCGGTATATCGGGGCAACCTATAAAGAATTTGTCACCGATTACCGGGTGCTGACCGAAGCGGGAATCCGCTGCCGGGAGAATTTTGATCTGGATATTCTCAGCGCTATATCCGATCCCATGCGGGAGGCGGAAGGTTTTGGGGCGGAAGTGGTTTTCCCGGAAGACGCGGTTCCCTATGCCGCTGAGCCTTTCATAAAAAGCCTGTCGGATCTGACAAAATTAACCGTAAAAGATCCCGCTTCCAGTGCCCGGATGAACGACCGCCTGGAAGCGGTGCGCCGGTATGCGGAATACGCCCAAAAGGAGTGTGCCGTACAGGGATGGGTAGAGGGTGGTTTTGCTGAGGCGTGCGACCTGCGGGATCTGAACAATATGATGATGGACATTTTTGACGAACCGGACGCGGTAGCGGAGCTTCTGGATATCTGTACCCGGCAGGCGGAAGCCTTTGCCGTGGCGCAGGTGAAAGCCGGGGCTGATATTGTGGGGATTGGTGACGCCGCAGCTTCCCTTATAGGCCCCGCCATGTATGAGGAATTCGCCTTCCCTTATGAGAAACGGATTGTGAACGCGATCCATCAGGCGGGCGGCAAAGCCAAGCTGCATATCTGCGGGGATATCAACAAACTGCTGGAAATGGCCTTGGAAACCGGAGCGGATATGATTGACTGCGACTGGATGGTGGACTTCCGGGAAGCCAACCGGATTTTTGGAGATCGCTGCAGCGCCTGCGGAAATTTTGATCCGGTCGGAGTGTTGCTTCAGGGGACTCCGGAGTCCGTGGAGAAAGCGGTGGAAGAATGCCTGGCGGCAGCATCTCCCCGGGCGTAATTGCGGCGGGATGCGAAGTGCCGGTGCTGACGCCTCCGGGAAATCTGACAGCGGTGGCGCAGGCATTGAAGAGGCAGGCAAAATAGTCCCGGAAAGAGAGCTGTGATTCCGCGCTTATGTAAATGGATAAAGGGTGGTTTTATGGTGGCGGCTGGCGTTT
>CALWMQ010000236.1 GCA_944382025.1 uncultured Clostridia bacterium
CTTTTCAAAATTTTCCTGGTTTCCCCTTGACCTTCTTCTGTCGGAAAAGCATAATAGAAACAGAAAAGGAGGAGTGGATATGAAGGATAAACCATCCAGATACCCTCTGCTGGAAGAGGGACGGCGCCTGATCCTGATCGTCGCCGCATCGGTCATCATGGCTGTCAATATCCAGAGCTTTGTCCAGGCGGGCGGCCTGTTCCCAGGCGGTTTTAATGGCCTGACCCTGCTCATCCAGCGCAGCGCTCAGCAATTTGCCGGTATATCCCTCCCTTTTTCCCTGATCAATTTCCTTCTCAACGCTGTACCCGCCGCGGTCAGCTTCCGTGCGATCGGCAAACGGTTTACTGTATATTCCTGCCTGATGATCCTGCTGACCAGTATCCTGACCGACCTGATCCCTCCCATGCCCCTGACCAACGATGTACTGCTGATCTGTATTTTCGGCGGCCTCATCAACGGCTTTTCTATCAGCCTCTGCCTTATGGGCCGGGCTACCAGCGGAGGCACGGATTTTATTGCCGTCGCCCTTTCCCAAAAGCTCAACTTCGATGCCTGGAACTATATATTCCTGGGCAACGCCGCTATGCTGGTCATAGCGGGCCTGCTGTTCGGATGGGACAAGGCCCTTTACTCCATTATTTTTCAGTTTGCCTCAACTCAGGTGGTTCGCGGCCTCAACCTGCGCTATAAGCGCACGACCCTGTTCATCATATCTGATGACGCCCACAGGATCTATGAGGCTATTAAGGATCTGACCCACCATGGCGCTACCTTATTTGAGGGAACCGGCCTATATAATGGGGAACCCCGTTCCATGCTTTATTCGGTTATCTCTGGTGACCAGGTCAAACAGCTGACAAAACGGGTCCGTGAAATCGATCCGAAAGCTTTTGTCAATGTCCTGAAAACTGACCAGGTGGAAGGAAACTTCTATCAGCGCCCTCACGACTAACCCGGCTCCGCCTGCCGCCTATCCTCCTCCCCTGGAAAGGCTGGCGGTCAGCCGGAACTCCCTTCCTTTGTGATGATGACCTTTCCTGCCTTTGCCAACAAAGCCTCCGGAACCGCTGCCGAAGCCGGCGATTCCGGAGGCTTTTCCCCTTATTTCTCCATCTCCCCGCCAAGCTCATGGAACAAGGAGCGGTAATGCTCTGGGAAGACGCTGTTTTTCCGCCAAATAAAGGTGAAATCGTGGGCATACCGGAAATTTTCCAAGGGCACAGCCCGCAGGCTCCCATTGGTCAATTCCTGGCGGGCCGCCGCTTCATACAAAAAGGTAATACCGCAGCCCGCCACGGTCAGAGCCTTAATGGCCTCCAGACTGTTGATTTCCATACGCAGCCGGAAATCCTGGACAGACAAGTTATGAAGCCCCAGATACCTCTCCAAAATGCTGCGGGTGCCTGAACCAGGTTCCCGGACAATCAACCGCTCGCTCAGTAGGTCCGTCAAGGTATGAACCGGATCCCGGAAACGGTAATCCGAAGCGCATACCGCTAAAAATGGCTCCGTGGAATAGGGCAGGGATTCATACCGGCTTTTTTCAAAAAAGCCTTCCACAATGGCGAAATCCAGGCTCCCCTCGTCAATCTGCCGGAGAAGGTCCCGAGTGTTGGCCACTTCCATCTTGACCTGAGTGTCCGGATGTCTTGCCAGATACCGGGACAGGGCTTCCGGCATCACATGGGTTCCTACTGTCAGGGTGGCCCCAAAACGCAATTCTTTCTTCTGCCCATCCAGATGCCGCAAAAGCCCCTGTAAATACAGGTCGTCATGCTTCATGGTAACCGCCGCGTCACGCAGCACACGTCCCGCTTCGGTAAGCTGCAGCTTTTTCCCCTCATAGGTAAACAACCGTACCTGATACACTTCCTCCAGTTGGCGGATATGCTTGGATACCCCCGGCTGGGTAATATGCAACTCTTCCGCGGCCCGGGTAAAGTTCATATAACGGCATACCGTTAAAAAGGTGTCCATTCGGAAATCCAGCATGATTCCTGCCTCCCTTCCGCTTTTATCATAACATATTGTTATGATAAAATAAATAATTATCATTTTACAGAATTGTTCCCCTGTATTATACTGATCCACGGAATTCCAAAGGAAAAGAGAGGCCGTTATGAATTTCATTAAAAAAAATGGGTGGGGCTTACTGCTCTGCCTGGCCATTGCCATACCCGCATGGCTGTTAGGACGCTTGATTCCGGTGGTAGGAGGCCCAGTATTTGCCATCCTGGCTGGTATGCTTCTGGCGCTGCTGATCAAGGACAAATCCCGTACCCAGGCGGGAATCGCTTTTACCTCCAAAAAAATCCTGCAGGCGGCAGTAGTGCTGCTGGGCTTTGGCATGAACCTTAGAGTGGTGCTGGAGATCGGCGGACAGTCCCTGCCCATTATCCTGTCCACCATTTCCACTTCCCTGATCATCGCTTTTATCCTGCATAAACTGCTGAAGGTTCCCGCCAAAAGCTCTACTTTGATCGGCGTGGGTTCCTCCATCTGCGGAGGTTCCACCATTGCGGCAACCGCCCCTGTCATCGACGCGGACGATGAGGAGATCGCCCAGTCTATCTCAGTGATTTTCCTATTCAATATTTTAGCCGCCCTCATATTCCCCACTTTGGGCGGGCTGTTGGGCCTGTCTGACGCCGGATTCGGCCTGTTCGCCGGTACCGCCATCAATGATACCTCTTC
>CALWMQ010000237.1 GCA_944382025.1 uncultured Clostridia bacterium
CAGCGGAAGAAAAACGGCAAATACGCGCCGGAAGATTTGGATAAGCCCTTAGATCTGGATATAGGCTGACGCTGACCTTCAGCCATCAAAAAGCCCGCCTCTGGAAAGATCATTTCCGGAGGCGGGCTTTCAGTGCGCCATGAAAAATTTTCAGCCTTATTAAAGGGGGATGGACCTGAGGGGACAGCCCAGCCATTCCCGCCGGGAAACCTTGGGTCTGAACAGGGCCAAGGCTTCTTTGTATTAGGCGGGCCGGAGGGGGCTGTCAAAAAAATCCAGATACGTTCCCCCGGAGATATCCGGTCAGGGACGGGATATACGGTGTTCCAGCAGCCAGAGTCCAACATCGGTTTCCCCGTACGCCCGGTTCCAAGAGTCATGGCCCACCCCGGGATATACGGTGAACTTTGCCTGTCCGCCGCAGCGGTTAACGGCATCCACCATCATACGGGACAGGGAAATATCCACTACATCATCGGCGTCTCCGTGGAAGGCCCAAATAGGGGTATTCTGAAGGGTATACGCCCGCCACGGCATACCGCCGCCGCATACCGGGGCGGCGCAGGAAAAGAAGCCGGGATAACTCATGGCCATTTCCCAGGTACCGAACCCGCCCATACTCAAGCCTGTCAGGGAAATCCGGGACAGGTCAGCGGCATATTGGGCGGCTACCTGGTCAATGAGGGCCTTAATCTCGGCGACCCGGTTATTCCAAACCTCTTCCCCGACGCAGTGGGGGGCTAAAAGGAGGAAGCGTTGATTTTTCAGGCGTTCCAGGAGCCGGGGCAGGCCAACCCGTGTAACGCACTGAACATCTTCCTGACGCTCACCGGCGCCGTGGAGGAACACAATCAAGGGAAGATGTTCGTCCGGGGACCAATCATCGGGCCGATAGAAAAGATAAGGGATCCGGCAGGGACGGGTAAGGTTTTCCTGAAAGGTGTGGGAACTGCTATGGATATTCATGATTCTCCCTCCTATTTTACTTTACTGTATTCTGGACAGTCTCCTGGTCAGGCACGGCAGGTACGCATTCAGACGGGGAAACAGGGCCGGACCCGGCAGGCATTACCGTTTGGGAATCCGGGGCGAGGGGTTGCGCGGGCTGGGGAGTAAAGTCCCGCAGCTTATGGATGGTGACAAAATAAGCGATGCTCAAGGGGATTAAGGCGCCCAGCCAGGCGACAGGGCTGGCCATGCATACCCCGGTAAAATCCAGCAGGCGGGCCAGTACGACAGCAGCCATCGTCCGCATAACCAGTTCCACGATGCCCGCCACGGTGGGGATCAGGCTTCTGCCCAGGCCCTGGAGGGTATATCGGAAGATGAACAGCAGGGCCAGCAGGGAATAACAGGCGGTTGTAATGCGGAGGTAGACCTGTGCCAGTTCCACGATCTGGGGGCTGTCGGGGACGAAAAGCCCCACCAGGGCGTATCCGGCCAATATGATGGCGGCGCCGCCGACCAAACTGATGGACAGGGAGATCAGGATACAGCGGTTAACCCCTTTTTTGATCCGGGATATATTCCCGGCGCCATAGTTCTGGGCGGTATAGGTGGCCATGGTAATACCGAAGGACATGAGGGGCTGAGTGGCCAGCTGGTCGATTTTCTGAGCGGCGGTAAAGGAAGACACATAGAGGGAACCGAAAGTATTCAGGGTTCCCTGAAGGATGATGGAACCGATAGCGATAATGGAGGTTTGGAAGCCCATGGGCAGGCCAACCCGTGCGTGTGCCAGGAGACGGTGGCCATCCAGCTGCCAATCGTCCTTTTTGAGCCACAGGACAGGGAAGCGTTTAGCGATATAGAGCAGGCAGAGCAGGCCGGAAATCAGCTGTGCGATCACGGTAGCCCAGCCGGCGCCGGCCACGCCCAACTGAAAGATCAGGATAAAGGCGAAATCCAGGGCGATATTGATCACACAGGCTACAGCCAGGAAAAGCAGAGGAGTCTTGCTGTCACCCAGGGCACGGATAATATTGGACAGGAGGTTGAACAGCATGGAAGTGCCGATCCCTCCGAAAATCACCACAATATACCGGTAGGCGTCATCAATCAAATTATCCGGGGTTTGCATCAGTTCCAGAAGGGGGCGTGCGCCAAAAACACTGCCCAAGGTCAGGAGTACTGTCAGGATCAGGCTAAGAAAAGCACTGGAAGTGACACTTTTACGGACCCCTTCATAGTCTCCGGCGCCGAACCGCTGGGCTGTGACCACAGCGAAGCCGGAGGTAAGTCCTTGCGCGAAACCGATAATCAGGAAGGATAAAGGGCCGGTACATCCGACTGCGCCCAGGGCATCGGCGCTGATGGTGCGGCCGACGATCATGGTATCGGCCATGCTGTAAAACTGCTGAAAAATGTTGCCCAGCAACAAAGGAATGGTAAACAACAGGATCAGCTTAGTAGGGCTCCCCCTGGTCATATCGTTGGTCATGCTGATTCCTCCTGAAACAATCCGACCTCTGTATTTTTTCATTATACCACAGATAGTCCTTGTTGGGAACTATGAATTACAGACCAATGGGGTATGCGCAGGGTGTTGGGCAGTGAGGATGGCGATAACCAAATGGGATATCTGTTACCGGGGAAAGTATTATGTTTGAGAAAGAAACAGGGCCGTGCCTGGAAGGCCGGCCCTGTCTAAATTGGTTTTACTCATTCAATTCACTGTCTTCCTCATCCCGCGCCTGAGGAAGATCACTGTTAATACTGTCCATAGCGAATGCTTGGACCGCCTCTTTTTGTTGGTCATCAAGCTGACGGTAAAGGAGGATAAACAATCGTTCGTCATCTGTGAGACTGGAGAGGGAGCCGGTTATTTTGGTTTCGGGATCGAATGAAGGTTCATTATCCCGGAAGATACCAGTTGATACCGGTTGGTCCTCTATGCCTAACAGATAATCGGTGCTGACCTGGAAGATCAAGGCTAAGCGGCGCAGCGTATTGAGATCAGGGTTTGTTCTGTCAGTCTCGTAATAGGCGTAAGTGGAACGGTCTATATTCATGCTTTGAGCGATTTCCTTTTGCGTAATGCCGCACTGGCGGCGGAGATAGCGCAAACGGCTGGCAAAAACTGATTTTCTTTTATTATTTTCCCTCATACAATCCCCTCGCTTGTCCACTACAGTATAGCATTATCCACAGTACATTACAGTAATCAGCATCTAAATTCTTTCTTAATGTGATAAATGTTCACAGAAAAGCACGATTATTTCACTATTCCCCTTTTTCTTTACACCATACACATCAAAAGCAGAAAACTTAGAGGAAGGGGAACCAATTGGGGGTTAGGAAAGTGCATATATTGGTGTATGTGAGAGGGAAGTGAAAAATAAAGACGCGATTCATGGAACACGGCAAGGAGGCAGGGGATATACTTGGCGGGGAAGGGTGTGTTTGGTTCAGGGCAATCTCAGGAGAATAAGGTTAAAGCAGCAGAGAAAAATTGAAAAAATCCTTGACAACCAGCCATAAGCATGATATAGTATCACTTGCCTTTTGATATGGGGGAATTCCCGAGTGGCCAAAGGGGGCAGACTGTAAATCTGTTGTCTCTGACTTCGGTGGTTCGAATCCACCTTCCCCCACCATAATAGGAACATAAAAAAGATATGTTCCGCAAAACCCCCGATTTTATCGGGGGTTTTTGCTATCCATGCGACTGAATTTCAGAATCCAAAAACAAAGATATAAAATAACTAATTTCCCTTTGAG
>CALWMQ010000238.1 GCA_944382025.1 uncultured Clostridia bacterium
GGCGTTGCCTTTTGTAAAAGGCGGGCGAAAACTTTCCGGAATAACCTTTTACAAGTAGCGTGAAAAGGCCTCGGGCGGATAATCCGCCCGAGGCCTTTCTGTTCAGGAGTTTGCTTATTTCTGGTTGTCCTCACCGTACAGGTTCAGACGGAACAAACGGCTTTCATCTTCCGGATCCTTGCAGGTAACGGTAGCTTCGCCCACGTTGCCCCAGTCGATGGCGCTGGACAGGGCCAGCAGCTGGGTCAGACGACTTTTCAGGTTCAGCACATCTCCGTCAGGGGTCTTCAGGAAAACATCCCCCTTGGCGGTGGAAGCGAATTCCATGAGCTTGTTAAAATCAAAATTGTGAATCTGCAGACCAGCCATATAAATCATGCTCCTTTCAGAGTGTCAGGATCTTTTTTCTTACCGATACTCATTATATACAGATCCTGCCAATTTATCAACTGCCAAAATGCCGAACTTTACCGCTGGACGACGTGAATTATGTATGCAACGCCTAATATAAAGAAAAAATTATGGATAGGATATACGAAAAAATTCTTCTGGTGAACCCTCCCCTCGATCATTCTTTGGAATCGAGAGAAACCTCTCGGAATATCCCCCTATTTAACAAAAGATTCACAATTTGAATATTGACAGACCGCCTAGGGAATGGTAAAGTATAGATGTTAGCACTCTTAGTGTTAGAGTGCTAAAAACCGCTACTCCCGCATAGTATGTTCATTGTAAATCAAAGAAAGGATGGATGGGCCATGGAATTGGGCGAACGCAAGCTGAAAATTTTATCCGCAATCATTGAAGCCTACATTCAATCCGGGGAACCTGTGGGTTCCAAGGCCCTGGTAGAGATGCTGGATCATACGGCCTCCTCCGCCACCATCCGCAATGATATGGCTGATCTGGCTACAGATGGATATCTGGAGCAGCCTCACACATCCGCAGGCCGCATCCCAACCGCTAAAGCCTTCCGGCTGTATATCGATTCCCTGATGAAACGACAGCCTCTGACCGAAAAAAGCCGCCATGAGATCGAGGAACTCCTGTCCGGCGCCGCCAGCGATCCGGAACGGCTGATTGAGGAAGCCTCCCAGGCTCTGGCCGAGGTGACCGGCTGCGCCGCCGTCACCACTACCCCCGATCAGCAAAGCTCCTCTATCCGGCGCATCGAGGTTCTCCGCTCCGGTACCCGCACAGCTGCCTTGCTGCTGATGACCAGCTCCGGTATGCTCCGCAGCCGGGTCTGCCGGTTCGATTCCGATATCGACTCCCCCCTGCTGGAGCGCCTCAACAACACCTTGAGCGCTGAATTCCTGGGCCAGCCCTTGTCCTCGGTAAGTCTGGCTCAGGTCCAAGGCCTGCTGGTGGCCCTGGGTGAGGTAGGCCTGGCCTGCGCACCGGCCCTGACCGCCTTCGTGGAACTGGTACAGGAGTCCGCTGAGGCCGAGGTCCTGCTCTCCGGGCAGCTCAATCTGCTGCGCCATCCCGACTATGAACTGGAACGGGCCCGGAGCCTGCTTTCCTTCCTGTCCCAGCGCGAACTGCTGGCCAATATGCTCACCGCCCATTCCGGCGGTCTTCGGGTCGTACTGGGCAGCGAGAGCCCACGGCCCGAACTGGATGGCTCCAGTATCATTGTTACCCGGTACTCCCTCACCGGCGGCGGCGACGGCTCCATCGGCATCATTGGCCCTCTGCGCATGGACTACGCCGCTACCATCCCACGCCTGGAGTACTTTGCCCAGACAATAAGCCGCCTGCTGCGCCAACTGATGAATGACGGCTGATCCTTCAGCCGAGAGAGAGGAAGTCTTCCAAGTGGAACCAAAAGAAAAGAAAACCCCCGCGGAACAGGATCCCGCCCCTGAGGAAACCCCTAAACAGGATCCCCAGCCTGAGGCCGCCGACAAATCCAAAAAAGCCAAAAAGGAAAAGGCTGACAAAGCGGATAAAGCCGCTGAAGCCTTCCAGGCCGAATTGGAAAAGCTCCAAAAGGATTTGGAGGAGACCAAGGACCAGTATCAGCGGATGCTGGCGGAATACGCCAATTATAAGCGCCGCACCGAACAGGAAAAAGAACAGCTGGGCCACTTTACCCGGGGCGAAATGCTGAAAGCCCTGCTGCCCAGCCTGGATAACCTGGAACGGGCGGTAGACGCCCCCGCCGGAGAGGAATATAAAAAGGGCGTGGACATGGTCATTGACCAGTTCCGTCAGGCCCTGAAAGATATGGGGCTCACCGAAATCCCCGCGGAAAACCAGCCCTTTGACCCGGAAGTCCATCACGCGGTCATGCGGGAGGATGCCGATGGGGTTGAACCCGACACCGTTACCCAGGTCTTCCAAAAGGGGTATAAATACGGTGACAAGGTGCTTCGCCCCGCTATGGTCAAGGTGGCCAACTAGCCCACCGGGTGGAATACAGCCCGACTGAACGCCGTCATAAGCGGCGATACTAATAACAGAATTATACGATTGAGAAAGGATCTGGATCATTATGGCAAAAATTATCGGCATTGACCTGGGAACGACCAACTCCTGCGTGGCGGTTATCGAGGGCGGCGAGTCTGTCGTCATCCCTAACGCGGAGGGCGCCCGTACCACCCCGTCTGTGGTGGCTTTTAAAAAGGATGGGGAACGGATTGTGGGCCGCGTGGCCAAACAACAGGCCGTTTCTAACCCGGATCGTACCATTTCCTCCATCAAGAGAGAGATGGGAACCAATCACAAGGTGAAGATCGACAACAAGAAATACACCCCCCAGGAGATTTCCGCTATGATCCTGAGCAAGCTGAAACAGGACGCGGAAGCGTATCTGGGCGACAAGGTAACCGAGGCGGTTATCACCGTTCCCGCTTACTTCACCGACGCCCAGCGCCAGGCTACCAAGGACGCCGGCAAAATCGCTGGCCTGGAAGTGAAACGGATCATTAACGAGCCGACGGCCGCGGCGCTGGCCTATGGCATCGATAAGGAAAAAGATCAGAAAATCATGGTGTACGACCTGGGCGGCGGCACCTTCGACGTGTCCATCATCGAGATGGGCGACGGTGTCCAGGAAGTGCTGGCTACCGCCGGCAACAACCGCCTGGGCGGTGACGACTTTGACCAGAAAATCGTGGATTGGATGGTTGCCGGCTTCAAGGCCGATACCGGCGTGGATCTGTCCACCGATAAGATGGCGGTACAGCGTCTGCGGGAAGCCGCCGAAAAATCTAAAATCGAACTGTCTGGCGGCCTGTCCAGCACCATCAGCCTGCCCTTTATCACCGCTGACGCCACCGGCCCCAAACACCTGGAAATGACCTTGAGCCGCGCCAAATTCAACGAGCTCACCGCCAGCCTGGTGGACGCTACCATGGGTCCCGTCAAACAGGCCCTCAGCGACAGTGGCCTGTCCGCCGCTCAAATCGACAAGGTCCTGCTGGTCGGTGGTTCTACCCGCATCCCCGCCGTACAGGAAGCTATTCAGAAATTCATGGGCAAAGAACCCTTTAAGCGCATTAACCCCGATGAGTGCGTCGCCATGGGCGCCGCTCTCCAGGCCGGTGTGCTGGGCGGCGAGGTCAAAGGCCTGCTGCTGCTGGATGTTACCCCCCTGTCCCTGGGCGTGGAAACCATGGGCGGCGTCATGACCAAAGTGATCGACCGCAACACCACCATCCCCACTAAAAAATCCCAGATCTTCTCCACTGCCGCTGACAACCAGCCTTCGGTAGAGGTTCATGTGCTCCAGGGCGAACGGGAATTCGCCAAGGATAACAAAACTTTGGGCGTGTTCCATCTGGACGGCATCGCCCCCGCCCGCCGGGGTGTGCCTCAGATCGAGGTAACCTTTGATATTGACGCCAACGGCATCGTGAACGTCAGCGCCAAAGACCTGGGTACCGGCCGGGAACAGCACATTACCATCACCTCCAACACCAACATGTCCAAAGAGGACGTGGAAAAGGCCGTCAAGGAAGCGGAGCAATACGCCGCGGAGGATAAAAAACGCCGGGAGGAAGTAGAGATCCACAACGGCGCCGACCAGGCGGTATACCAGTGCGAAAAGGCCATTGAGGAACTGGGCGATAAGGTGGAGGCCGGTGATAAGGCCGATCTCCAGGCCAAGATCGACGCCCTCAAGGAAGCCAATAAGTCCGACAACGTGGAGGATATTAAGCAGAAACAGGAGGACCTGATGAAGAAATTCTATGAGGTCTCCGAAAAGGTTTACAAGGCCAACGCCCCTCAGGATGGCGCCAATCCCGGCGCCGGCCCTGACAATGGCCCGGCGCCTGACGGCGGCGACCAGTACTACAACGGCGAAGTCCATTGATCCGGAACGTAAATTGCCCCGCAAAGAGCCAGCCGGAAATCCGGCTGACTCTTTGCCTGCGTATAGATGGAGTGTTCACATATGGCTGACAACAAACGCGACTACTATGAGGTGCTGGGCATCCAAAAGGGCGCTTCCGATGACGAGATCAAAAAAGCGTACCGGCAGATGGCCAAAAAATACCATCCCGACCTGAATCCCGGGGACAAGGAGGCGGAGGCCCGCTTCAAGGAAGTCAATGAAGCCTACGAGGTGCTGTCTGACGCCCAGAAAAAAGCCCGGTATGATCAATACGGCCACGCGGGAGTGGATCCTAACTTCGGTGCCGGCGGCTATCAGGGCTATGGCTTTGACGGCATGGACATCGACCTGGGAGACATTTTCTCCTCCTTCTTCGGCGGAGGCATGGGCGGCAGCCGCCGCTCAAACCCCAACGCCCCCCGGCGGGGTTCCGATGTGTCAGCCTCTGTGGTCATCTCCTTTGAGGAAGCGGCCCGGGGCTGCAAACAGCAGGTCCAGGTCCGCTTAGTGGACACCTGCCCTGACTGCCATGGTTCCGGCGCGGCCGCCGGCAGCTCCCCAAAAACCTGCCCGGTTTGCAACGGCTCCGGCCAGGAACGCCGCCAACAGCGTACCCCTTTCGGGGTCATCCAGACCCAATCCGTCTGTTCCCGCTGCCATGGCCGGGGCCAGATCATAGAAACTCCCTGTAAGACCTGCAACGGCTCCGGTCAGGTCCGCAAACCCTCCACCGTGGGAATCAATATCCCCGCCGGTATCGCTGACGGGCAGGTCATTACCATCCGCGGCAAAGGCAACGCGGGGATCAACGGCGGCCCTGCCGGAGACCTGGAAATCCAGGTATCGGTACGTCCCCATCCCGTGTTTGAACGGGAAGGCTATGATATTCTGTGTGAACTGCCCCTGACGTTCGCTCAATTGGCTTTGGGCGCTGAGGTTCAAGTTCCCACCCTGGACGGAAACGTGCCCTACACTATCCGGGAGGGCACTCAGCCCGGCGAGACATTCCGCCTCAAAGGAAAAGGATTCCCCTATATTAACGGCCGAGGCCGTGGCGATGAGGTGGTACGGGTAGCTATCGAGGTTCCCAAAAACCTGAACGCCGAGCAGAAAAAACTGCTCAAAGCTTTTGAAGAGGCCACCAGCGAAAAAAATTACCAGAAACGCCGCAGCTTTTTTGATAAGCTGCGGGACGCTTTCAACGGCTGACCATACAGGCCCCGGTATATGCCGGGGCCTGTTGCTGTAGATCATCCCTTTTATGAAAATCCTATGGGCAAAGTTTTCGCCCGCCTTTTTCAAAAGGCAACGCCTGCGAGCGCCCGTGGGCGGGGAACAAGGAGCAGGGGTTGCCCCCAGAAACTAAAACTTAAGATAAACCGCACATGAAGTTTTCGCCCGCCTTTTTCAAAAGGCGGCGGGGTCGAGGGGCAGAGCCCCCGCTGTATCCCGCGGGGCGGGAAACAGCGAGCAGGGGTTGGCGCCGCGGTCAAAACCGGCAGCCGCGAGAGCGGCACACGCCGGTTTTGGACACCGCAAGAGGAGACGGGGTCGAGGGACAGAGCCCCTGCCCTGTCCCACAAGGCCGCGCATCCTGGGCCAGGCGCTATGGCTTACGGCACACACCGCACGACGAACATTGGCCGCAGTCGCAGCCGCAAGGGCTTTTGCCCTTTTTCCGGTTGCTCAGCAATTTGGCCAGAATCAGTACCACTACCAGAAGTACCAGGGCAGCCACCAGCAAGGTTCCCCAGTTGGCGGCAAGAAACGACAGCATACCTATCCACTCCTTCTATGGCAATTTTTTAAACCTTCACCTTTGTTTTCAGGGGACGGTTTTCTTTGTAAGGCCGTACCAGCATATACACCATAAACGAAGCAACCGCCAAAGCGGCCACGGAACCGACCGGGCTGCCGTTGCCCGTCATCAAAGACCCCAGCTGGAACACCATCAATGCCACGGCATAGGCGAACACGCACTGATAGCCAATGGCGAAAAGCGTCCATTTAGCACTGTTCATCTCCCGTTTGATGGCGCCCATGGCGGCAAAGCAGGGGGCGCACAGCAGGTTGAAGAGAAGGAAGGAATAGGCGGACAGGGGAGTGAAGACATGCCGCATATTCGCCCAGATCTGCCAGCCATTCTCAGCGACCTCGTCCAAGCCCCCGAACAGCACGCCAAAGGTACCGACTACGTTTTCTTTAGCGATCAGGCCGGTGATGGTAGCGACAGCGCTTTGCCAGTTGCCCCACCCCAGCGGGATAAACAGCCAGGCGATAGCGCTGCCGATAGCCGCCAGAATGGAATTATTCAAGTCCTGCACCATACCGAAGCTGCCGTTCTCCATGCCGAAGGCTTGAAGGAACCACAACAGGATCGCGGACAACAGAATGACGGTACCGGCCTTTTTAATGAAAGACCAGGCGCGTTCCCACATGGAGCGAAGCAGGTTTCCAACGGTGGGCAGGCGGTATGCGGGCAGTTCCATCACGAAGGGGGCGGGCGCCCCGGAGAAAATCCTGGTTTTTTTCAGCATAATCCCAGACAGGATGATAGCCGCAATACCGGCAAAGTAGGCGCTGGGTGCCACCCACCAGGCACCGCCGAACAGAGCGCCGGAAATAAGGGCAATAATCGGCAGTTTGGCCCCGCAGGGGATAAAGGTGGTGGTCATAACGGTCATACGGCGGTCGCGCTCATTCTCAATGGTTCGGGAAGCCATAATACCGGGAATGCCGCAGCCCGTGCCGATGAGCATAGGGATAAAGGATTTGCCGGACAGCCCGAATTTTCGAAAAATGCGGTCCATGACAAAGGCGACCCGGGCCATATAGCCGCAGGATTCCAGGAATGCCAGGAACAGAAACAGTACCAGCATCTGGGGCACAAATCCCAGAACGGCACCGACACCCCCGATTATACCGTCCAGGATCAACCCTTTGAGCCAGTCCGCGCAGCGCAGGGCGTCCAGGCCGGTTTCGGCCAGCACCGGGATGCCGGGAACCCACACGCCATACGCGGCTGGATCCGGTTCCTCCAAGGCGGCGGCCTGCTCATAGGAGGTGAAATCCACCGGCAGAGTCTCTACCACATTCCCATTATCATCATACAAATAGGCAGTGGCGGACAGGCCGGCGGCCTGAGCGGGATCCATACCGGCCTCCTGAGCGGCGGCTTCGAAAGCCTGGATCATAGCGGCGGGACCGGCGTATTCTTCGGACGCCTCCTCATAGGCGGCAGAGCCGATACCGAACAGATGCCACCCCTCTCCGAATACCCCGTCATTCACCCAATCGGTAGCCCAGGTCCCCACGGTGGTCACCGACATAAAATACACGACGAACATAACCACGGCGAAAATAGGGAGAGCGGCCCAACGGTTGGTGACCACCCTATCGATCCTGTCGGAGGCTGTCAGCCGGCCGGAAGGCTTTTTCTTGTAGCAGTCTTTGATGATGGAGGCTATGTAGAGATACCGTTCGTTGGTAATGATGCTCTCCGCGTCGTCGTCCAATTCCGCCTCAACCGCCCCGATAACCTCCTCAATGTGTGCCAGGGACTCCTTATCCAGACGCAGCTGTTTCAAGACCTTTTCATCCCGCTCGAAGATTTTGACGGCATACCAGCGCCGCCGTTCCTCCGGGAGATCAGGGACAGCCTCGAGGATGCGGGTCAGAGCGTGTTCCACCACTTGGGAGAAGCGGTGCTGGGGAATGGGCGGGGTATCCTTAGCCGCCTGGACAGCCGCCTCAGCGGCGTCCATCACGCCGGTACCCTTCAAGGCGGAAATCTCCACCACCCGGCATCCAAGCGCCTTGGACAGCTGAGTCAGGTTAATGGACATTCCATTCTTCTTGACCACATCCATCATATTGACCGCTGCCACCACGGGGATGCCCAGTTCGGTGAGCTGGGTGGTAAGATATAAGTTACGTTCCAGGTTGGTGCCATCAATAATATTCAGGATAGCGCTGGGCTGTTCATTGATCAGGTAATTGCGGGCGACCACTTCCTCCAGGGTGTAGGGGGAGAGGGAATAAATACCCGGCAGATCCATGACCATCACATTACTGTATTTTTTTAACCGCCCCTCTTTTTTCTCTACCGTGACCCCAGGCCAGTTGCCAACGAATTGGTTTGCCCCGGTCAGCGCGTTGAACAAAGTGGTTTTGCCGCTGTTGGGATTTCCCGCCAGGGCTATTTTTATTTCCATAAGACCGCATCCTTTCTGTTATGCAGTTAGTTAAAACTAACATATACCGGTAAAACAACGCTCCCATCATATCCGGTCATCATTTATTCTACCTCAACCATCTCCCCATCGGCTTTGCGGATGGAGAGTTCATATCCCCGGACGGTGATCTCCACCGGATCCCCTAAGGGAGCGACCTTTCTCACTTGAATCACCGTACCTTTGGTAATACCCATATCCATAATCCGGCGTTTGACAGCGCCCTGGCCATGGAGCCTTACCACCCGGACGGTATCTCCGGGTCTTGACTGCCTGAGTGTTTTCATGATACTGCCTCATTCCTTTCCGTTCATTGAAAATCGTACCAGCACCGCCTGAAAAAGCCCTTCATGGGGGAGTTCATCCGCCGACAGGTTGAGTGTGGCACATCTGGGCATTGTTTTTCCCTGAACTCAGATGGAGAGAAAGTGGATGGAGGGGCGCCAAGCGAGTTCCGGGAACCGGCGTTAAACCCAAATTTTCCCAGCCATTTCCCGGCTGATAGCCACTCTGGAATCCTTTACATTGACGATCTGGTTGCCGGCCATAGCGGTAATAATGGTCACATCTCCCCCGGGGACAAATCCCAAATGTTCCAAATGGGAGCGGATTTCCGCATTGCCGCCGATCCGGCGAATCACATTTTTTTGACCAATAGCGGCCAGGGATAATGGCATCATTGTTCCACCCTTTCCAGAGAATATAGACTTCCGCGCGAGGTTAGTAACAGCTAACTGAATATAGGTTGGCATCAACTAACTCCGTTGTCAAGCCCTTTTTAAAAAATATGTCAGATTTATCCTGGCTGGTCAAAGAGGTATCCGGACGGACACACGACAGGTCTGGAAGAAGCTTTTTCAACCGGAAAGGCGGCTGGGGGAGATGGAAACCTGCGTGCGCTTTCCGCTGCCGGGCTGCTGAGGAGGATAGGAAACGGCCATCAGGCGGGCATAGGAAGATCAGGTTATCCGTGGCAGGGGCAATGCCCAGACTCAATATGTGGCTTTTCGCCGCGCCGTGAGGCGGACGGCTGGGTGGGATGGCGGCGGTATTCTTTCCGGAACCATATTTCTCTTACCGGGCGCAGCCCCATATGAAACACCCCCCTTTTTGCCTTCACTGATATCCGGTGGGTCATGCCCGAAGGCCATGCCTATGGCGTTCCGGCAGACGCGTGGGGAAAATTCACCCAGACGCGTGGGGAAAATTCACCCAACCGGTTGCTTTTTTAAAGCGAATGGTGTATACTAAATGAATCATAACGCCGCGTGCCCTGGGGCATACAGGCGGGTGGGTCCTGTGCGACGGTGCACCGTGAACCATGTCAGGCGGGGAACCGAGCAGCATTAAGCGGTTTGCGTCCGTGCGCCGCAGGAAACCTGTCCGCCTGTATGCCCGAGAGCGTGAGGCGTTTTTCTCATGAATATCATGTGAATGGAGTGGGACAAGTGTATCAGGTATTATACCGGAAATGGCGGCCTCAGACCTTTTCCGATGTATACGGGCAGCCTCATGTGACCGCTGCCCTGAAGAATGAGCTGGAAACCGGCCGGCTGGCTCATGCCTACCTGTTTACCGGATCCCGGGGCACCGGAAAAACCTCCTGTGCCAAAATTCTGGCCAAAGCGGTTAATTGTCTTCATCCGGTGGCTGGGGACCCCTGCAATCAATGTGAGGTCTGCCAGGGGATTGATTCCGGCGCTATCATGGATGTGGTGGAAATCGACGCCGCCTCCAACAACGGGGTGGACAGTATCCGGGAGCTGCGGGAGGAAGTCCATTTTACGCCCTCTGTGGCCCGATACAGGGTGTATATTATCGATGAGGTGCATATGCTGTCTCCGGGCGCGTTTAACGCTCTGCTGAAAACCCTGGAGGAGCCTCCTGCCCATGTGATTTTTGTTTTGGCCACCACCGAGGTCCATAAGCTGCCCGCGACCATTCTGTCCCGCTGCCAGCGGTTTGATTTCGGTCGGATTCCTCCGGCGGACATTGCCGCCCGGATCCGCTATATTGCCGGGCAGGAGGATTTTTCGGTGACCGATGAGGCCGCCCTGCTTCTGGCAAGGCTGGCTGACGGGGGACTCCGGGACGCCCTGTCCCTCCTGGACCAGTGCGTTTCCCGCAGCAAAACAGTGGATGAGGCGGTGGTGGCGGAAGCCGCCGGCCTGGCTGGGCGGGAGTATTTGTACGAGCTGTCTCAGGCGGTACTGTCCGGCAACGGTGGACTGGGGCTCAGCCTGATTGACCGGCTGTATAACGCTTCCCGGGACATGGAACGCCTGTGCGCCGAGATGATTGATTTCTACCGGAACCTGATGATTATCAAAAGCGTGGCCAATCCCGGAGAGCTGATTGTGGCGCCGCCGTCAGAATTGGCCCGTCTGAAACAGGAAGCCGACGGTTATGAGCTGACGGCAGTACTTCACGCGATGGACACCCTCCAGCAAACGCTGGAACGGCTCAAAGGCGGGGTTTCCCGCCGGGTTGAAATGGAAATGGCCATGCTGCGGCTCTGTTCCCCGGAGCTGGATACCAGCGTTGACAGTCTTCTGCGCCGTATCAAAGCCCTGGAAAGCGCGGTGAAGGGAGGATTAACTTCCGGTCTGCCGGCGGTTCATCCGGATTCCCTCCCTCGCGGTTCGGAACCTTCCCCCGCTTCTCCGCCTTCCCTTGACTCCCCGGCTGCTCAGGCCCCCTCGCCGGCGCCGGCCCCTGTTTCGCCCCCAGCCCCGGAACCTCCGGCGGCGGAGGTGCCCTTTGACCAATGGGTAGAAGTGCTGGATCAGCTTGCCGGTGCCTGCCCTCCCCTATACGGGGTGTTGGCGGATTCCACCGCCTGTATCCGGGGAAACCATGTGGTGATCTGTACAGGAAATGAGCTGTTCAAGTCCCTGGTGGCCAGCGACGGGAACAAGGGGATTCTGCTGGGCGCCATACGCTCGGTTACCGGGCAGAATTACCGGATTGGGGTACGCAAGCCGGACACGCCTGCCGCGGACCCCGGAGCCGATGACCCGCTGGCAGCCTTCCTGCGGTCCAGCCAGGCCCTGGGAGCGGATGTGGAAATTAAAAGGTAGCTGAGATCCCCGGCAGGAGGCCGCGCGCCAACCGAAAGCGGCCGGCCTTGCCTGATGGATGGGAATCCCTGATTTGTCAATAAGCAATTCGTATAAGGAGTGGACGTATTATGAAAGCAAGACTGCCTCAAGGAATGGGAAAAGGACCCGGCAATATGCAGAGCATGATCCGCCAGGCGCAAAAAATGCAGGAGGAAATGGCCCGGGTCCAGGCGGAACTGGAGGAGGGGGAATATACCGCAACCGCGGGGGGCGGGGCTGTTACCGCGGGGGTGGAGGGGAAGCATAGGGGAAATTCCCGGAAAATC
>CALWMQ010000239.1 GCA_944382025.1 uncultured Clostridia bacterium
GTACAGGTTCTTCGGGAACTGGCGGAGCAGGATCTCAGCCTTGCCATGGAATACGCCCTGAGCTATACCATCCGGGATTTGATCGCCAAAAAACGGGCAGTGCATCCCGATACCTTGGATTGCTTTAATGAGATCACCATGCGGCTGCATCCCGATGAAAAGGCGCTGCGGTTGATTCGGAACGGGGAGGACTGACTTTCCAACTGTCCCTTCCGGATGGTGCCCGCCGGGCGTGGAAACAGGCCGCCGATCAACTTCTGGCTTGGAAGAAAGGTTGGGTCTTCTTATGGATAAAAATAAACGTCCCTCCAACAATGGCCGGTCCCCTCAAAGAAAGGCCGGTTCCGGCACGGGAAGGCCGTCCGGCAAGCCCGCGAGGCAGACGCCGTCTGCAGGCAGGGCCTCCGTCCATAACGCCGCGGGTGAGCCCTCTCGCCGTCCGGCTAAAAAGAAGAAAGGTTCCCGGGGCCGCCAGGTCGTGATTATTCTGCTGGTGGTGCTTATTGTGCTGATCGGGCTGTTCCTGTTCTTTATGGGACGGTATATTTACCAGCAGATCGCCACGCCGAAAAAGGGCAACGATGTGGATTTGACTTCCTATGATACCACTCCTGAAACCGACAAGGACAAGGTGGCATATTATGTAGTGGGGCTGGCGGGGAAGGAGACAACTGATCCCTTGGAGAGGCTGTCCCTGGTGTGCTATGACAAGCAAGCCGGGACACTGAACATTCTGGAAATTCCGCAGGATACCTATATTGATGACAGCACCCTGTGGTCGGTGAACAAAACCGGCAGTGTGTGGGGCAATCCCAAGCCAGTAGACTGGTGCGAATATGAGCGCAAGCGGGTATATCCTGAAGAGATCGCCGATGGCAAGCACACGCCTTGCGGGCAGCCGGTGACGCAGAAAATCGGTTCCGCCAGCGAAAATCTTATATCCATTTTCAACGAGCAGTATTCCATGCCGGTTGATGGCTTCTTCATCATCTCTCAGGACGCGTTTGTCAAACTGGTGGACTTGATGGATGGTGTGGATGTGAACCTGGAAGAGGAAATGAAACTGGGTTCGGTAACCTATCCCGCCGGGGTTCAAACCTTGGCGGGTGACGGGGCGCTTCAGTATATGCTGGATAAGGAAGAGGGGGTCCAAGGGGATATTGACCGCCTGGTGCGCCAGCGCAAGGTAATGGTAGCGCTGTTCCAGCGGCTGACAGCTACCCCGGAAAAAAGTCTGCGGGAAGACAGTCTGGTTCCCCTGATGAACGGTTCCACGCCCATCCGTTCCAACCTGACCTCGGACGAGATGGTGGAACTGATTACCAGTATGGCCGGGATTACCCCCTCCAGTATGACTGCCTATGTGATCCCCGGTGAAGCTGCTTCGGCGGATAAAGTGAACTATTATTCGGTGCACAGGGCGGAACTGGCCGCACTGCTGAACGAGGCGTTTAACCCCTACGGCCGTCCCATTACCGAGGCGGATCTGCAGGTCAAGGAATTGGCTTCCGGAGGGGAGAGCGATACCCATATGCAGGTGCTTAGTGAGATCGCCGTTGACCAGAGCGGCGCTGCGGCTCCGGAAACGACGACGGCTGCCGCCGCCTGAACCATCAAACGCCTATAACAGAAAGTGGGGATAGAGTGGAAACCATAGAACTGGTGAAAAATGTTGTAACTTCCCTGGACAAGCATAAAGCCCAGGATATTAAGGTGATTCAGGTGTCGGATGTGACTACCATCGCCGATTATTTCGTTATTGCCGCAGGTACCAGTTCCACCCAGGTCAAATCCTTAACCGATTATGTGGATTTTGAGCTGGGGGAGAAAGGGGTTCGTCCTACCCGTACCGAAGGCTATAACTCCTCCACCTGGATCCTGCTGGATTACGGCAGCGTGGTCGTCCATGTGTTCCAGGAGGAGACCCGGAACTTCTACGACCTGGAGCGGCTATGGAAGGACGGTAAGCCGCTGAATACGGCGGATTTTCTGGAGGCGGAATAAGAGCCTCCTTGTTTTGGGCGGATATTCCCAGCGGGGAGACGCCCTGTCCCTGTGAGACAATTTCCGGAAAGGAATGGTCATGTTGACAAAGTACAATCCTGCTGAAATCGAAAAAAAGTGGCAGAAAATCTGGGATGAGGAAAACACCTTTGCCGCGGAGAACGGTACTGAGAAGCCTAAGTTCTATGCCCTGGTGGAATTCCCCTATCCCTCGGGTCAGGGCCTGCATGTGGGCCATCCCCGGTCCTACACCGCTCTGGACGTGGTGGCCAGAAAACGCCGCCTGGAGGGCTATAATGTGCTGTATCCCATGGGTTGGGACGCTTTTGGCCTGCCCACCGAGAATTTCGCCATTAAGAACCATATCCATCCGGAGATCGTTACCAAAAACAATGTGGCCCGGTTTAAATCTCAGCTTCAGGCTCTGGGGCTGTCCTTTGACTGGACCCGGGAGATCAACACTACTGATCCGGAGTACTATAAATGGACCCAGTGGATTTTCCTTCAGCTTTTCAAGCATGGCTTGGCCTATAAAAAAGAGATGTCGGTCAACTGGTGTACCTCCTGTAAATGCGTGCTGGCCAACGAAGAGGTGGTCAACGGCGTCTGCGAGCGGTGCGGCGGTGAAGTGGTCCATAAGGTCAAATCCCAGTGGATGCTGAAGATTACCGAGTATGCCCAGCGCCTGATTGATGATTTGGATCTGGTGGACTATCCTGAGCGGGTCCGCGCCCAGCAGATCCACTGGATCGGCCGGTCAACCGGCGCCCAGGTGACCTTCCAGACTACCGCCGGGCAGCCGGTGGAGATCTATACCACCCGGCCGGATACCCTGTTCGGCGCTACCTATATGGTGGTGTCCCCGGAGCATCCCCTGATCGAGGAGTGGATGAAGTCCGGCGTGCTGCAAAATATTGATCAGGTCAGGGCCTATCAGGAGGCGGCGGCTAAAAAGTCGGATTTTGAGCGTACTGAGGTGGCTAAGGACAAAACCGGCGTGAAACTGGAGGGCGTCATGGCGATTAATCCGGTCAATGATCGGGAAATCCCCATTTTTATCTCCGACTATGTGCTGGTTTCCTACGGCACCGGCGCCATCATGGCGGTACCGGGCCATGATACGCGGGACTGGGAATTCGCCAAGAAATTCGGCTTGCCCATCATTGAGGTGGTCAAGGGCGGTGACGTGGAAAAAGAAGCCTTTACGGACTGCGCTACCGGCATCATGGTCAATTCCGGTTTCCTGGACGGCCTGACGGTGGAAGAAGCCAAGAAGAAAATCATCGCTTTCCTGACCGAAAAGGGCATTGGGGAGAGTAAGGTGAACTTTAAACTGCGGGACTGGGTGTTCTCCCGCCAGCGGTATTGGGGCGAACCGATTCCCATTGTCCACTGTCCCCACTGCGGATTTGTACCGGTACCGGAATCCCAGCTGCCGGTACGCCTGCCCATGGTGGAGAGCTATGAACCGACCGATAACGGGGAATCCCCCCTGGCGGCCATTACCGATTGGGTGAACACCACCTGCCCGGTGTGCGGCGCGCCTGCCCAGCGGGAGACCGATACCATGCCCCAGTGGGGTGGGTCGTCCTGGTATTTCCTGCGGTACTGCGATCCCCACAACGACAAGGAACTGGCCTCTAAAGAGGCTTTGGAATACTGGATGCCGGTCAACTGGTACAACGGCGGTATGGAGCATACCACGCTGCATCTGTTGTACAGCCGGTTTTGGCACAAGTTTCTGTACGACATCGGTGTTGTCCCCACTCCCGAACCCTACGCCAAGCGGACCAGCCATGGCATGATCCTGGGAGAGAATGGGGAAAAAATGTCCAAGTCCCGGGGAAATGTGGTGAATCCCGATGATATCGTCAATGAATATGGCGCCGATACCATGCGGCTGTATGAGATGTTCATCGGTGATTTTGAAAAGGCCGCACCCTGGTCCAGCGCCAGTATTCGAGGCTGCCGTCGATTCCTGGAACGGGTGTGGGCTTTAGGGGAATCGCTGGTTTCCGGAGACGGGGTGCGCCCTCAACTGGAAATCTCGGTGAACAAGACCATCCGTAAGGTGGGTGAGGACATCGAGAATCTCAAATACAATACCGCCATCGCCGCCATGATGGCCCTGCTCAACGAGCTGTGCGACGCGGGCGGCGCCACCCGGGAGGAATACCGGCTGCTGCTGTTGCTGTTGAATCCGTTCGCCCCTCATATGACGGAGGAACTGTGGGAGCGGATGGGGTATGGCGGACAGCTGGCTCATGCCCAGTGGCCCAAGTATGATCCTGCCAAGTGTGTGGAGGAGACGGTGGAGATTGCCGTCCAGATCAATGGTAAGATCCGTACACGCCTACAGGTTCCCACCACAGCCGGCGCCCCAGAGGTACTGGCTCTGGCTAAAGCGGACGAGAAGATCGCCCCGGCTCTGGAGGGGATGCAGCTGGTCAAAGAACTGTATGTCCCCGGAAAACTGGTCAACCTGGTGGTAAAGCCTGCCTGACCGTTTAACCGCTATGTCAAGGCTTTTGGTGGTTTTGATTGCCTTTAGGGATGAAAACCGGTTATTTTTCCGTTTTTTCTGTCCAATTGCCTGAAAAGCCTTGACGAAAGACATTCCGTGCGGTATAATACCCCTTGCATTATTGCAGATAACCCCTGCTTCAAGGCGGAGGGAGGGAATATGAATGTCAGAAGTCCGAGTCAAAGAGAATGAAAGCCTGGATAGCGCTCTGCGCCGTTGGAAGAAATCTTGTGCCCGTTCCGGTGTCCTCGCCGAGGTCCGCAAAAGAGAGCACTATGAAAAGCCTTCCGTAAGACGTAAGAAGAAGTCTGAGGCCGCGCGCAAGAGAAAATTTAAATAACCACGGAAAAGCGGGCAGTGATGCCCGCTTTTTTGGTATATGACGTCTGTTTCAGAACACTGGATACCAGAATCCTGGGTATAACTATACTTGCCCAATATGGTGTAGCGGCAGGATAGGCTAGGGGACGGTTGGCCCTCTTCACCTATCAGGGATTTCCATCTCCCAGCTGGAGGGCGGAAACGCTGGAATATAGGGGACGCTATCCAATTGACGTGCGCATAGACGCTGTTATGTCAACAAGAATAAAGAAGGTATTCTGTAGTCCGGGTAACCTCCTGGCGGAGAGATCTCCGTATCCGCGGCTGGGACAGAATCGGACCCATTTTCCAGCCCCACCTAGGCCGCTGGATGCGGCTGTTTGAATACGTTTTGTGACCGTTTTTCTTTTGGACGGTGGAAAAAGTGGCTTACCGATGGTGCGATCCAGCTGCGCCTACTGTCCGGCCCGCCGCAGGCGCTGGCGTTAAAAGGGTTCCGGGATCATCCGGAACAGGAACCTGTCCAGACAAACGGATGGACAAAACAACTGTAACGGAGTGTGCTTATGCCGCTGTTTTATCCTACATTATATAGGCGACGTATTACTGATATTACTTTGGAAGATTTAAATCAGCTGGGTATTCAGGGGCTGCTATTGGATGTGGATAATACCCTGTCCACCCATGGCAGCCAGGTGCTGGATCCGGCTGTGGAGGCCTGGCTTACCCATATGCGGAACAATGGTATCCGCCTGACAGTGGTGTCCAATGCCCTGCCGCGCCGGGTTGCCCCGTTTGCCGGGAAAATCGGCCTGCGATATATCGCCTTTTCCTGTAAGCCGTCACCGGTAGGTTTCCTGCGTGGAGTCGGCCGCTTGGGATTGAAGCGCAAGCAATGTGCGGCGGTGGGGGATCAGGTATTCACCGATGTGCTGGGGGCCAATCTGTGCGGTATCCCCTGTATCCAGTTGGAGCCCATCCAATTGGAAAAGGGAAAACCTACTCTGGCGCTGAAACGGGCTGTGGAGAGATGGATCCGGAAACGGAAGAAGGCTATCCGGATCGCTCAAAAATAGCCTTCAGGCGGTTATTGGGCGGAAACGGCGGCAAGGGACAATCTGGATGGGTGAAAAGGAAAGGGATACCTATGGAACCAAAATTCGGCCCGGCAGGAACCTGTCAGGCATTCACCGAGGCAGGAAACAAAACCATACTTCAGGCGCCGGGCTGGGTAGCGCGGCATGGTTTGACCGCCTATGAATACCAGTGCGGCAGGGGAGTCCGACTGAATCCAGAGACCGGAGCCAGGCTGAAGGCCAAAGGGGAGGAACATGGCGTAACGTTGTCGGTCCACGCCCCTTATTATATCTCCCTGGCCTCTCAGGAAGAGGAAAAACGGGCCAATTCCGTCCGATATATTCTGGAAAGTGCCCGGGCGGTTGCCATGTTGGGAGGTGACCGGATCGTGGTGCATCCCGGCGGGCTGAACGGCCGTACCCGGGAGGAAGCGACTGCCATGGCCAAGGCAACTCTGCGTGCCGCCCAATCCGCACTGGACGAAGAAGGCCTTTCCATGGTGCGTATCTGCCCCGAAACGATGGGAAAAATCAATCAGTTAGGCAGCTTAGAAGAAGTGCTGGATATGTGTGAAGTAGATGAACGTTTTCTGCCCTGTGTGGATTTCGGCCATCTCAACAGCCGTACCTTGGGGCAGGTCAATTCCTATGAGGCCTTCGCCGGGATTGTGGACGCGGTTCGCAATAGACTGGGAGAAGAACGTTCCCGATGCTTCCATGCCCATTTTTCCAAAATCGCCTACACCCAGGGCGGAGAAAAGGCCCATCTCACCTTTGCGGATGACCTGTTCGGGCCGGAGCCTGGCCCTCTTATGGAACTGGTGGCCCGGAGAGGGCTTTATCCTACCTTTATTTGTGAATCCGCAGGGACCCAGACCCAAGACGCGGTTACTCTGCACCGACTATGGGAAGCGGAAAGGGATGCTCTTGGGTCTCGCTGAAATGGAAATCGTATGAAAAGGTTACAGGCAATCGGTATCATAGATGAAACAACTCTCTGTGCTGTGGGAAGTATGGCTGAAGGCTGGGCATTTCCCGGGCAATGCGCCTGAGAGTGATATTGGCAGTATGGACCGGTATACCTAGGCCTGAAGCCTGTCATAAGAAAGATAGATTTTTCCGCAACCAATAGTTGCCCCCATGAAACCCAGAGTTGGTGGCCCCAATAGCGCTGTGCCTGGTACAATACAGGTACAGACAGAAAAAACGGGCTGGATCCTCTCTGGCGGCAGGGACTGCCGGAAGGAGAGGCCGCCGCTTTCTAGAAACGGAGGGTATGGGAGATGAATATTGAGATTGCTAACCGTCTGGTGGAACTGCGTAAGAAAAACAACCTGTCTCAGGAGGAACTGGCCGCCCGCATCGGCGTTAGCCGGCAGGCGGCGTCCAAATGGGAGAGGGCGGAGGCTTCGCCGGATACCGATAACTTGATTTTGTTGGCCCGTCTGTACCGGGTGTCTCTGGACGAACTGCTGCGAGTTCACAACGTCCCGCCGCTGGAGGAACCGCCTGCCGTTGACGCAGCGGAGCCAGTTCGTGTGCCGGAGCTGTCGGCAGTGGGCGGATATGAAGAACCTGTACCGCGGGATAAGATAAGCCAAGAGGCGGATCATTCGGTCTTCCGGGAAACTTCCGCATCTCATGACGTGCCATTCGGAGATGGTGCTGGGCAGATGGGTGTGGTTCCTGACGGGGAACGTCAGGAGAGTAACGGATCCAATCTCCCAAGCTCGGACCGGCAGACAGCGGACGCAGAAAATCCCTCCGCCGGGAACTGGAAGTTCCGCCGCTGGCTGGTTTTCCCCTATCCGATATTGGCAACCATTGTTTTTCTACTGCTGGGCTTTTTGGGGGACTGGTGGCACCCGGGATGGGTGGTGTTCCTGACCATACCGGTATATTATGGGATTGTAGACACGGTGGCGAAGAAAAAACCGCTTCTTACCGCTATATATCCCATATTAACTATTATTGTTTTTTTGCTGCTGGGTTTTCTGGGCGGTTGGTGGGCCTGGGCTTGGATCGTGTTTCTTACCATTCCCCTGTATTATGCCCTGTTTCCCGACCAGCCCCACTTTCACGACGACCCTTGAGGATTTGTTATACAAAGGAGAGAATGTCGTATGAAAAAAATATTGGTGCTCAACGGCCCCAACCTGAATCTGCTGGGCATGCGGGAGCCGGGAGTATACGGCAGCGAGAGCTATGAAACCATCTGCGGCCGGATCGCCGGGGAAGCGGAGAAACTTGACCTGGAAGTAGCCTTTGCCCAGCATAACGGGGAGGGCGCTCTCATTGATGAACTTCACGGGGCTATGGGTGTATATGACGGGGTGGTGCTTAACGCGGGAGCCTATACCCATTATAGTATTGCTATTCGGGATGCGATTGCGGCTATCCGGCTTCCGGTGGTGGAAGTGCATCTGTCCAATATCCATGCCCGGGAGGAGTTCCGGCATACCTCGGTAATTGCGGCGGTATGCCGTGGACAGATCGCCGGCTTTGGACCGGACAGCTATCTTCTGGCGCTCCGCGCCCTGAAAGGCATTCTGGAACCGGCCCGCTGACGGGAAGACCGGTTGTGGAGATACCGGCACTGTTTTACAAGATCGCTGATAATGGGCAGCCTGCCGAGGAGCGGGGGAAAGCCCTTGGAAAGGAAGTTTGTTTATGACACGGCTGGAACAGCTGGCCTCCCGGCTGCCGGAGCAACGAGATGGGGCCTTGGTGATTTCTCAGTGCAATCGCCGCTATTTGACGGGTTTCCCCTCCAGCGCGGGGTGGGTGCTGGTAACCCAGAACAAGTCTTATTTTTTAACGGATTTCCGATATATTGAGGCGGCCCGCCGGCGTGTGCGGGGAGCGGAATGCCGGATGGTCACTGCTGTATGTCCGGCGCTTTTGGAGTTATGCCGCTTCCACGGCCTCGAGCGAATCTATGTAGAAGGAAGTTTGCCTGTCAGGGAACTGACCGCTTTGCAAAAAGGACTGCCTGGGATAGCTGTAGAAGCGGGAGAAGGACTGGACGGTTGGTTATCCTCCCTCCGCCTGGTCAAATCCGCCGATGAACTGGAAAAAATCAAGGAGGCCCAGGCCCTGACTGAATATGGCTTTGATCATATTCTGCCTCTCATCCGCCCCGGAAGAACCGAGCGGGAGATCGCTTTGGATCTGGAATTTCTGATCCGGCGCCAGGGGGCAGAGGGTGTGGCTTTCGACTTTATTGTGGTGTCCGGACAAAATTCCTCCCTTCCCCATGGGGTTCCAGGGGACAAGGCAGTGGAACCGGGAGACTTCGTTACCATGGATTTTGGAGCCGTGGTAGATGGTTGGCATTCCGATATGACTCGTACCGTGGCGGTAGGCCGGGTCAGCGAAGAGCAGAAACGGGTGTATGAAACCGTACTTCAGGCCCAGCTGGCGGCTTTGGAGGCGCTCAAAGCGGGGCTTTCCTGTGTACAGGGGGACGCCGCTGCCCGGGAAATCATTGCCGCCGCAGGATACGGTGATTGCTTTGGCCATGGTACCGGCCATGGCGTAGGGATGGAAATCCACGAGGAGCCGCGGCTTTCCCCCAGCGCAGCGGGACAGATATTACAGAGCGGCAGTGTGGTGACGGTGGAACCGGGGATATACCTGCCCGGCCGGTTTGGGGTACGGATTGAGGACATGGTTTATATTACGGAAACGGGCTGCGAGAACCTGACACACTGTGAGAAAGGCTTGATTGAGTTGGAAGGGTGAGAAGCTCTAGCCCCTGACAGAGGCTGCTTGGCAGCCATAGGAGACTGCCGGAGCTTTGCCCCTTGACCCCACCTCCCCTTGGGGTTCCCAAAACCGGCAGCCGTGCGTTGCGCTGACGGGGGTTTGGCCGCGGCGCCAACCCCTGCTTGCTGTTTCCCGCCCCGCGGGGATTCCCAGGCGTTCCCGTTGGAAAAAGGCGGGCGAAAACTTTGCGGGTGCAGATTTGGGGTAAAGGACGGTCTGGACAGGACGGAACCGGCTGCGAGGACAGCCGGTTTTGTATATTTCTTGGGCGTATAAAGCCGCGGGTTTTGCCGGCGAGGATAACTGAGGGTATTGGCAAAGGGGATGAAGGCGGTTTTGTGAAAACTGACAGGAATCGAACTGGATATTTGGACGCATACCATTTTTGGGGATTACATATACATATACTAAATTCGGAAGATGGGATGTGTGCGGCGTGTTTGTATTTTCTGTCAAGACAACCAAGAAGCAGCTCCTTTCAGCGGTATTGTGCGTGGTGATGGTGGTAGCGATCATAGTGATAGCGGTAGCGTGGCCAACCGGCGATGCCCAAGCCACAGGCGCTCCTTCCTATAAGCCGGTGAGTGCGAAGGATGAAACCGCGATGGTACAATTCCTGGCGGATTTGGGCTATGAGGTGAATCCTACATACACCGAAGTCCGGGAGGTACTGATTCCCGATGAATTTGACGATGTATTTACCAACTACAACGTCCTGCAAAAGGAGGCGGGAATGGATCTGGAACCCTACCACGGCAAACGGATGAAATGCTATTCCTATGAAGTGACCAACTATCCAGGCGAACCTAATGTTTTAGCCCATTTGTATGTTTATAAGGAAAAGATTGTGGGAGGGGATGTGTCCTCCACCGCATTGGACGGGTTTATGCATGGCCTGTCAAAGCTGGGATAGGATTTGTAATTTTCCGTCAAGTGTGTTATACTGTCTTCAGACAGCACGCGGACAGGGGGAAAAGCAATGCTGCAGCGGCTGGATAAAGTGATCTCGTCTCAGGGGCTGGAAAGCCGCAGCAATGCTCAACGCAGTATCCGTGCCGGTCGGATCGCGGTGGATGGTGCCGTCTGCCGTGACCCGGCGGCTAAGGTAGACCCGGACTTCCAGCAGATCATGGTGGACGGTCACCCCCTGCGGTATCAGCGGTTTGCTTATATTATGATGAACAAACCGCCAGGTGTGTTGTGCGTGTCGCAGGATCCCAAGGCGCGTACAGTGGTGGATCTTCTTCCGGATTCCCTTAGGCGCAAGGGGCTTTTCCCCGCAGGGCGGCTGGACAAGGATACGGTCGGATTGGTGATCCTCACTGATGATGGGGATTTCGCCCACCGGATGCTGTCACCTCGCAAAGAAATTGTGAAGTGTTATCACGCTGTTCTGGATGGCCCGATACTTCCCGAACATATCGAGCGATTCCAAGAAGGGACAAGCCTGGAAGACGGAACCCGTTGTCTTCCGGCAACATTACAAGTGCTGGAGGAGGGGCCGTGCCCGCTGGCGGAGGTTCGGATCCGGGAAGGGAAATACCACCAGATAAAGCGTATGTTCGGGTCGGTGGGACGCAAGGTGTTGTGGTTAAAGCGGATATCCATTGGCGGGTTGCTTTTGGATGGGAATCTGGAGGAAGGGGGAAGCCGGGAACTGACCGAGATAGAAAAAGCCTCGATTTTTAGTTGATGAGCCTGAATTTTGTGTAAAATGCCCTTAGGAAAATTCAATAAAGCCACTTTGCAAAGTTTGTTCATTAAAGGAATGGTTCTTTGGACCAAAATCTGCTATAGTATAATAAATTCAAGCACATAACAGGTTGTGCGCTGCAAATGATTGGGAGGTTATCTGATGGCAAGTTTGTCTTTGAAAGGGATCTACAAAAAGTACCCCGGCGGTGTGACGGCGGTTTCCGATTTTAATCTGGAGATCAAGGATAAGGAATTTATTATCCTGGTCGGTCCTTCCGGCTGCGGTAAGTCCACTACCCTGCGTATGATCGCCGGTTTGGAAGAGATTTCCGATGGCGAGCTGTACATCGGTGACAAATTGGTCAAAGATGTGGCACCGAAAGACAGGGATATCGCCATGGTGTTCTAGAACTACGCTCTGTATCCTCATATGACGGTGTTCGAGAACATGGCATTCGGCCTGAAACTCCGTAAAACTCCCAAGGACGAGATCAAACGCCGGGTGGAAGAGGCTGCCCGCATCCTGGATATCGCCCATCTGTTGGACAGAAAGCCCAAGGCTCTGTCCGGTGGTCAGCGCCAGCGTGTCGCTTTGGGCCGTGCTATTGTCCGTGAACCCAAAGTCTTCCTTCTGGACTAACCGCTGTCCAACTTGGACGCTAAACTGCGTGCCCAGATGAGGACCGAGCTGTCCAAACTGCATAAAAAGTTGGGAACTACCTTTATCTATGTTACCCATGACCAGACCGAGGCTATGACCATGGGTGACCGTATCGTGGTTATGAAGGACGGCTTGATCCAGCAGGTGGACACCCCGCATGCCCTGTATGACAGACCCTGCAATATGTTTGTGGCCGGCTTTATCGGCAGCCCCCAGATGAACTTTATTGAGTCAAAACTGATCAAAAAGGGCGAGGAGTATTTCGTAGAATTCGGTTCTGAGGATACTAAGACCACCAAAGGCGTTAAGTATCAGATTAAACTGCCGGCGGAAAAGAATGCCAGCGGTAAATTGGCAGAGTATGTGGATAAAGAGGTCGTTATGGGCGTCCGTCCTGAGGATGTACACGATGAGCCCCGGTATCTGGAGCAGTTCGCTGATATCAAGATCAAGGCTGATGTGGAAGTTACTGAGCTGATGGGTGCGGAAACTTATCTGTACCTGAACGTGGAGGGCGTTAATATTACTGCCCGCGTGGAGCCTACTTCCACTGCGCGTCCCAGTGATAATATTGATATTGTGTTTGATAATGCCAAGATTCATCTGTTTGACAAAGAGACAGAAATTACTATCTGTAATTAATGCACTGAAAAAGAGCCGTCGGGATTCCCGACGGCTCTTTTTCATAGGGGATGCATAGCTCCCCAAGGAGAAAATATTGACAGTTTTCAAAGTGCGGGGCAGGAAA
>CALWMQ010000240.1 GCA_944382025.1 uncultured Clostridia bacterium
CGTACAACTTTGTATGGTTAATTTTAATGAATGTAACCATGCAAAGTTTACCTGTACGCAGTTGACCTAATGGAAAATTTGTTTTAATATAACTGTAAGCGGTTATATCCCGGATTTTATTCAAAACTCATCGTCATCCATCGTCGAAATGCGGAGCAAGGGAGGTCTTACTAAATAGAAGGAAACCAGAGAAAGGAGAAGGCGAGAATGGGCATACGGTGTCCACAGTGCGGCCGAGAGCTGTCGGCGGACGCCAAGTTCTGCCTGGACTGCGGAGCCAGGATACTGCCGGCGAAAACCATTTGTCCCTGCTGCGGGAAGGAAATCCCCCGCGGCCGGCTCTGTCTGCATTGTGGATATATGTTGACCGAGCCATGCCCCCATTGTGGAGCGGAATTGTTGGGAAAGGAAAACTTCTGCCCGGAGTGCGGGCGGAAAATCCATGAAACGGAGGAGACAGCAAAATGAAACGATGTTGGAAAAGGCTGCTGTCCTGCTTTTCGTCCAGCTCTCTGCGGTACACTGGAACCAGATCCGGCGGAATCCGTTTCGGTTTATAGTGAGGAGGTGGTCGGTATGGCTGGAACCGGCGGAAGAAGGAGGTGGAAAACGGAAAATATTCGGGTCCTAAAAAGGCAATCCCATAAAACCATTGACAGGAGGATATCGTCATGACATTGTTTGAAGAGTGTATTACCCTTTTGCGCAGCCTGGTTTTTGAGGAAGGCAACACCTTCCTGGGCTTCCTGACCGTCGCCGGTTTCCTGATCGTCTGGGGCGTGCTGGTCTCTTTCCTGTTTTTTCTTTTTGCTAAAAAGCGGATTCCCGTTATTTCTGCCGCCCCTTCCGTCCAACAGCTTCCGGGGACCTTCAAAAAGCTTCCTCCCAAAGCCTTGGAATACGGCCTGATATGGGGCGTCCTGCTGTTCCTGCCCTTTGCCGGGATGATGACGCAGGCTCCCCGCTGGAACTTAAGCTCCGTTAACTACACAGGGATAGCGCTGGTGCTCTGGGCTCTGCTCCGGCTGGCGGCAACCGCCGCTGTGGCTTTTTGGTTCGTGCTGGTGCAGAAGAAGCTCCAAGCGGAGGAAACGCCGGAGGGGACCTGGAAGGGGCTGGCCCTCCAGTATGCCGGCGCATTGGCTCCGCTGGCCTTTTTCCTGCTTACCCTGCTCTTCGGCCTGCTTTTCTGGTAAACTCTAAACATAGGAGGCGGGCCGAGCGGCCCGCCTCTTTTCTCATATTCACCGGCGTATGGTCTGTACCACCGTGCCCAAAATGCTTACCGGCAGCCGCCTCCGCTCGGCAGGGGTGAAAAACAGGGTTTCCGCCTCCGGGTTCAGAGCCTGGAACAGCACCCCGTTTTCCCTGGGGAGATACCGCCGCAGGACGGCTTCCCCCTGCTCCACGCTCAGCAGGACAAAGCTCCCGGCGTCCGCTTCCCCGCCCCGCTGGATAATCACCGTATCCCCCGACAGGAAGCGGGGCGCCATGCTGCCGTCAGCCAGACGCAGCCCCACGAACGACCGGCCCCGGCCGGTCAGGCTCACCGGGATATATTCGTACCCCACGGGAGCCGTGTCCGGCGGCGCAGCCGTCAGCCGGGCATACACCGGCACATAGTTGGGCGCCAGCTCCTCCGGCAGCCCCGGATAGTCGGTCAGCTCCAGCAAGTAATCCGCCGACACATGGAACAGCTGAGCCAGCAGCCGCAGCTTCTGGGCGTCCGGCTGCCCTTTATCGCTTTCGTACAGGCTGACAGTGGTTTGGTCCACGTGAAGCAGCCCCGCCAGATATGCCTGCGTCCACTCCCTGTCCTTCCGAAGCTGTGCGATTCTCTGCATGGACATCCACCACCCTTTCCCGTCCATTATACCGGCCAAAAACAGGCCAATCGGGAAAACATGGAATATTCCCTAAACCGTTGAACAATCCTGTCTAAAATGATATGATTATGAATATAAATCATATATTGACCCATAAAATCCGGCTTATGCATCCTTGCAGGCATTTCCTTCATAAAGGGCTGCCGCCATAAGACGCTTTTATCCCCCGCTATCGGGCCTGTTTTTCACCCGGCAAAAAAGAGAAAAAGGCATCTCCCCCCTTGTCACCTTTGGGTTTTCGAGAGGTCTTACTATAGGGAAAGCTGGACTGCTTTTGCACCAGCCTCTTGTGCTATCCTGTGGATGAAAGGCGGGGTGTGGCAAAGATTCACGCTTCACCGCCGCTATTCCTGATAAACTAGAAGGAGAGGCGCAGGAAACCCGGCAGGCTCCGCCCTCTTCGGGAAAGGATGAGAAATGTCCATGGAAAAGGTCAACGAGGGCTCCAAGAAAATCCTGGTCTATTATGTCTATGAAATCCTGCGGCGGTATTCCGACGCCGAGCACCCGCTGTCTCAGGGGCAGATCGCCCAGATGGTGCAGCAGGAATTCGGGATGTCCTGCGACCGGAAGGCGGTGGCCCGGAACATCCTGGCTCTGCAGGAGGCGGGCTTTGATATTTCCGCCTACGAGGACAACGGCAAGGGGTATTATCTGGCCTCCCGGCCCTTTACCGACTCGGAGATCCGCACCCTGATCGACAGCGTGCTGGCCTCCCGGTACATCACCGGCAGCTATGCCAAGGATATGGTGGACAAGCTGGCGAGCATGGCAACGGTGTATTTCACCCGGCGGGCCGCCTATATCACCCAGGCCAGCCATTGGGTACATACGGACAACCCCGAGGTTTTCCTGAACATCGAGCTGCTGGACGAGGCCATCGAGACCCACCGGAAGGTGCGGTTCTTCTACAACCAGTACGGGCTGGACAAGAAGCTCCACCCCCGCCGGGAAACGGCGTATGAGGTGGACCCCTATCAGATCATCGCCAACGCCGGCCGCTATTATCTGGTGGGCAATTACGACAAGCACGACTGCGTCACCAACTTCCGCATCGACCTCATCACCCGGGTGCAGGTGCTGGACACCAGAGCCATCCCCTTTGAGAGCCTGCCGGGCAAGGCCCGGGCCATGGATCTGGCCGACTACGCCAAATACGCTTTGAATATGTGTGACGGGCCGGTTGTGACGGCGGTTCTGCGGCTGAAAGCGGAGCGGTTCGGGGATATCATCGACTGGTTCGGCAAGGAAGCGGAGATCACCGGACAGGAGCCGGACGGCTTTATCCGGGTAAAGGTGCGGGCGTCGGACAACGGCCTGCGGATATGGGCGCTGCAATATGGGCGGTTCGTGGAGGTTTTGTCCCCCGCCGACCTGCGCCAGCAGATTCGACAGGATGTGACCGAGATGGCCGAGAGGTATGCGAAGTGAATAAGAAGGCGGTGGTTTTAGGGATTGGTGAACTGGGGGCCTATCTGCTTTATCTGGTGGGGGGACATATTCCTAGAGAATACACCGCCTGGCTGGTTTTCTCGAGAGATGCATGCAATACCTGTTGTAAAATCCATGGAGAAAGAGCAGCTTTCCGATATAGAGGCCTTTCTGCGGGAGGAGGCACCCAAGCTGGCCCGCTTTTCTGACAAAGATTGCCGGAGCAACAAAAGTATGCGCACCATATCAAATGATATATATACGAGGAGAAAACATCATGGAAAATCAAAACAGTGTCATTACATCTCTTGGCTTGACGGCTCGCCAAACGGCTCTCCTTTACAACATGCAGCTGGCTAAAACAACAGATGATATTTCTAAAGAGCCAGATGAAAAGAAAAGGAAACTGAAAAAACACTGGAAAAACAGATGGCAATTTGCTATGAAGAATGTCTACCAGTCCATGTGTTCCGAAAATATAGAATGGATTGACGGCCTCGACTGTGAATTGGCAAAAGCTATCAAAAATGAACTTCAGGAATCGGCCAACAAAACATGGCTTTATCTCGCCATCATGGAAACGGAGTTTTTTATACCCTATTACCCGCTGGATATTCGTACCGAAAAAGGCAAAAACGGGAAGAAAAAGCAGGTCCCATTCAAAGAATTTGCCAGCCTGAAGCTTCAGAAAAAAGTGAACTGGCTCGAACGTTTTTTGACCGATGAAAAAATTCCAGTAGACAGTACCTATCTTCCGCGAATTCGCAAGACATACCAAAAAACCTTAAATCGGTTGTTGGGCCGAACAACAACGAAATTACTGCTTGTCCTCATTCCCCTTTTAGTTATGGCTATGTTTGCAGCGATTGCCGCCGTTTTTGCTGGTCCTATTGCCGTGGCGCTTTTTGGGCCAGCTTTTGCTGGACTGCATGGCGCTGCCCT
>CALWMQ010000241.1 GCA_944382025.1 uncultured Clostridia bacterium
ATTTTATGTGGTCGTAGCGGTATATTCCGCTATTTCTAAAATACTGTGCCACCGATAAAGTGGCTGTTTACAAGGGGTTATGCAGTTCGGTGAGAAAATCGGTCTCCGTTCGGTATGGTCTCCCGAACCAAGCGCTCTACCAAACTGAGCTACACCCCGAAATGGAATAAGAGCCCACGATATTTTACTGAAATACTTGACACAATATGTTCCAAATCACCTGTTTTGATAGTATAGCATACCCCGTAACAAATTGCAAGAAAAACCTACCCAATTTAAAAAAATCGCAAAGATATGGTAGTTTAAACTTGTCAGTCTTAGAACATGGTAATATCCTCTTAATAAAACTGTTATCCAATATATCCGGTATCACGCTTTTTCGGTTGATATTAGCTTCCAAGCCAGCACTTTACTGCCCATTCCCATTACTAAAATCAGCAAAAACTTCCATGAACATTTCCATTGATGTACGTATTTTCCAATTCTGGCTCAGTCCATGTTTTTACCACTCCAAAGATGCTGCCGGAGCTTGTTGGCCGCTCGAACCCGATCTTCATCCATCAGGTCCTGTAGCAACTGGATATGGGATTGACGGACATCATCAGTTACCAGCTGGTTGATCCGGCAGAACAGGTTGGGGACAGCAGTACGTATATAGGCATTCACCAGTTCATCGTATCCTGCCAAGGCTACTAACGCTTTATGCAACTCCAAGTCCAGCCGCCATCGGGGCATTCCTTCCAGTGCAGTATTCTTGTCCAACTCTAACGCCATATTATACAATTCGTCATATTTTGATAAAATATCTTCTTTTGTATACCGAAGTGCTGCCGCGTACTCAATGGCTTCCTTGAGAATGAGATGTCCCTGGATATCCTTTTTCGTGAAATACCGGACAATGGTTCCTTTACGATCCATTGTTTTGAGAAATCCATCCTGCTCCAGCTGGATCATTGCTTCCATGACCGGTGCAACGCTCACATGGCATTCCTCAGCGATCTGTCTCCGGTTAATCATATCTCCAGGACGTAATTCTCCACCCAGTAATTTAGACAACAACGCGTTATACACTTGTGCTGAAAGGGACTTGTTATCTTTTTTGACCGCGGATATTTCCATTTATTTCACCGCCTCAATACTCTTTTGGCCACGCAAATTAAAGAACCTTGCCAATCACATCCCGTAAGGATGCACATTATTTATCATTATAATATAAAATTTGGAGGTTGTCTATTATTGCCACAGATAGTTATATGTATTATCCGGCTATTCGTATCTGAAAAATCCTGTGCATTCTTTTAAGAGAGTATGATGTGCATATGCATCGGCATTACTGCACGGCGGCCTCCTGAGAGTATCTTATATCCTACACAGGGATTCAGTCCATTTGTGGAGACGCTGTAAGTGGAAGCAATCAGGGGAATAGCATGGCAGAAAAAGCAACCGTTACGGCATATATACGGGGGATTCTCCCACATGAGGTAATAAAACAGGCGTGGTTTTACAGAGTCCTAACCGGATAACGTGGCCATACCACGTTTCCCGCAGGGCCTGTAAACCATGCCGAAAGTAGAATATACGATAAATCGTTTCCCCGTCATGCCCATACGGTGAGCGTACCGATCAATATGAGCGGCTGGACAAGGTGTCCAATCAGCCTTAAAAGCGAAAATCGGCTGCACGGGGAAAGGGAAAATAAGGCAGGCCGTCATATGATGATCCGCCGCTGCTTCCAAGTCTCAGGAAATTGCGCAGGGAGGCCGTTTGGATTCCGGCCTCCCTGCGCCCCAGATATGTTTTTTGAGATCAAGAAATGACTACTCTAGGCGGATGAGCTGTATAAGTTGTCTTACTGTCCCAGAGGATTCCCTTGAGCGTCAGTATTGATGTTGCCGCACAGGATCAATATGCCCTCTATGAATCCCCAGATACCACCGATTCCGCAAGTGACAAGTGTCACGATGATGCGGATGACGCCTTTTTTGGTGTCACCAAGATAAAATTGGTGAATTCCCCACGCACCAAGGAAAATTCCCAAGAGTCCTGCTGCCATTTTACTTTTCTGGTTCATTTGCATCCCTCCGAAAATTATATACAAAGCCCTCATTCCGGGCCCTGTCTGATACAGTTATCCTATATGGTATTGCATTTCATACCTATTAAAGCAGAAGCGGTTTTATGTCAATTAGTTCGTCGGATCGTTCTACTAATCTATTAATAAGGTAACACATACACAGGTTCCCTGTCAATACAAAAACTATTGTAATGCCCACAAATGTTTTGGAGCTTTTTTATGACAAGAGTAAAAAAAGGGGATTAATTTTCAGAAAACCTTAAGAAAGTTCTCTTGGAAATTAAGGTAGGAACTGGTATACTATATTTCATACTGTAAAAGATGGCAGAGAGAAGAGCGTATCACAAAAAAGCTGGTGGATTGGAGAGACCGGGTATCCGGCATGTCCAACAGATGGCCAAGAGTATGAGCACATACGGGGCCAAGCGGGTGGGGCATATTCTGATGGAGGCTTCCAGACCGGAGACGTTCCACTGAGGTTTCCTGATAAGAGGCGCGGCGCGATAATCTCTGTCGCTTTAGTGCCTTTGGTTGCTTGATTCCCGAGATGGCTGATGATATTACCGCTTTGCCGCATAAGGAAATGGAGGAGTTTGGGTGGAGGAAAAAAAGAAACTGGAATTTTACGGTGGGGAATGGATGTCCTTCCTGCCATTTATCGTGTTTTTGATACTGATTATATTAACGACCTTCCACTTTGGATCCATTTCAGACGGCGCTTTATGGATTCCGGTCTTTATCGCCCTTTTATTGGCGTTTTTCTTTGCCAAGGACAAAAAGCATTACGCTCAGGCCATGATTGACGGTATGGCCAGCAAAGAGGCCATTATCCCGGTAGTGTGCTGGTTGTTTGCCGGAGTATTTTCCAGGATTCTGCGGGAATCCGGGTTGGCCGCCGGTGTCGCCGGCATCGCCGCCAGCATTGGCGTAGGCAGTACTTTATTCACCGTTATCACCTTCATCGCCTCTGCGGTATTCGCTACCGCTTCCGGCACCGGCTTCGGGACCATTGCCGCCGGCATGGGGGTTTTGTATCCTGCGGGTGTCGCCTTAGGCGCTCATCCCGGCCTTCTGGCCGGCGCCATTATATCCGGTGCGGCGTTTGGCGATAATCTGGCCCCCGTGTCGGATACAACCATCTGTTCCGCTACTTCCCAGGGGGTGGACGTGCCTGGTGCGGTTCGTTCCCGATTAAAATACGCGTTGGCGGCGGGACTCCTTACCATAGCGGCGCTGGTCGTCGCCGGACTTGCTCTGGGAGGAACCGGTACTGCCGGTCAAACCGCCTCCTATGATCCCTTGACCCTGCTGATGTTCATCCCGGTGATTGTGACCATCCTGGTGTCAGTGAAAAGCGGCGATATCATTATCGCCACCACCATTGGATCGGTGACCGGGGCTGTGGTAGCGGTCGCCGGCGGCTTGTTCGATGTGATCCAGATCGATGCCGTGGATCCCTCCCGACCCGCCCTGATAACCGTGGCCGGGGAAGGACTGGACCGTACGGTGGGAGGAGTGCTTTATTCCGGACTGGCCGGCATGATCCAGGTAATTATCCTGGCATTGCTGTTGTTCGGCTGTACCTCTATTATGCGGGCGGGCCACGGGGATCAGCGCCTGCTGCAAGCCCTGGGCCATATTGTCAGAGGGCCTCGGGGAGCGGAGGTGGTCATTTCGATCATGATCATTGTATTGTCCGCCATGATGGGACTCAACGCTCCCGCAATCCTGGCGGTGGGAGCTTCTTTCGCCAAGCCTCTGGCGCAAAAATACGGGATCAGTCCCTATCGGGCGGCCAACCTGATGGACGCCCAGTCCAACACCCTGGTGTACTGCCTGCCATGGACCCCGGCAGTCATTTATACTCTTGGCTTCGCCGCCGACAGCTCCGCACCCCTCACCGCCGCCCAGGTATCCCCCTTTGTGTTCTACTCCTTTGCCATGCTCATTGTCATGGCTGTGACCATCCTGTTCGGCATTGGCCGCAAAGACGGTTATGCCTTGAAAAAACATGATACCAAGGAGATATCCCCATGCCCAGAAAAAGACTGACCCAGCTGTTTCCTTTCCTGATCCCCCTGCGCAGGTGGCAGCGGACCAAATGCTTTTATTTGAAAATGCGTCTGGACCGGAACCGGTATGCCCAGGTGAAAGAGGAAGACCTGCCGGTAGAGATATTTACCGATCAATCTCTCCTGCTCAATGAACAGAGCGGTTTTGATATGAAATACCAGCATAATAAGGTGGACAATCTGAAATTGGCTGCCGCCACCTTAGACCGGGTGGTGATCCGTCCTGGAGAGACCCTGTCTTTCTGGTGGCTGGTGCGCCACGCTGATGATAAGGAACCCTATAAAGATGGGCTGTGCCTGGTGAACGGTAAAATTGTGCCGCTAAAAGGCGGCGGGCTGTGCCAGATCAGCAACCTGCTGTTTTGGGTGTTGCTTCATACCCCGCTGACAATTGTGGAACGGCATCCGCATGCGGTGGAATCTTTTCCGGTCCCGCCCAGCAACATGCCCGATGGAACCGACGCCACAGTCAACGAGGGCTGGCAGGACCTGAAGCTGCGCAACGATACTTCCCTGACCTACCAGATCGCCTTCTGGTTTGACGACGACTATATGCACGGCAGCGTGCGGGCAGATCAGGATGACGGGTGCCGGTACGACATTGTGGGGCGTGAGCTTCGCTATTACCGGCAAAATGGGAAGGTATACCAAACCCATGAACTCTACCGCCGGAAAGTTGATCGGGAGACCGGGGAGCTTTTGGAAGAAAACCTGCTGTATCATAACCGCTGTGGTATCGGCTATGCCTTGCCCCCGGAAACCCCCATTGAGGAACGGGGCGTTTAAAGGCAACTCCCCATGCGGGAGGCCTGCGGATCCGGGACGTATGGGGAGGCAACGCAGCCACGATAGAGGCGCCGCTATGGCGCGGTTCTTTCATACGGTCGGATGATCGCATGAACCTTCTCTCCAGCCTGCCGGCGGGAAGAATCTTTTCATGGATGGGAGATTGAGTAAAATGAAAAAAACGGTTGCCGTGCTGTTCGGGGGAGCGTCCCCGGAATATGGTATTTCCCTTTGTTCCGCCGCCGCGGTGATTCGGGGACTGTCCCAGGGGACTCCGGCGGGTAAGTATGCCTTGGTGATGGTAGGGATCACCCGGAAGGGAGAATGGTATCGCTATACCGGCCCTGTGGACGCCATTGAAAACGATACCTGGTTCCAGTCCGGACATTGTACCCGTGCGGTGCTTTCTCCAGACCGGTCGACGAGAGGCCTGCTGGAGTGGGACGGATCCCAGATGACAATCCATCCGGTGGATGTGGTTTTCCCCATGCTCCATGGGGCTAACGGAGAGGACGGAACCATCCAGGGGCTATGTGAATTGGCCGGGATTCCCTATGTAGGCTGCGGTGTGCTGGGCTCCTCCGCCGGCATGGATAAGGATGTGGCACATATGCTGGCCCAGAAGGCAGGGGTTCAGGTACCACGTTCCGTTGTGCTTTATCCCGGTGAGGACCATACCGCGGCCCTATGCACCGCTAAAACTTTCGGATATCCCCTGTTTGTGAAACCCGCCAATGCCGGTTCCTCCTATGGCATTACCATGGTGGAAAGGGAGGAACAGCTGGAATCCGCGGTAGAATTGGCCTTCCGCTATGACCGGAAAGCGGTGATTGAGGAAGGTATCCCTGGTTTTGAAGTGGGGTGCGCCGCCCTGGGCAGCGGCCAAGAAGTGCTGATTGGCGAAGTGGACGAGATTGAACTCAAACAGGGATGGCTGGACTACGAGGAAAAATACGGCAACCGTACCGCGGAAATCCATCTGCCCGCCCGGGTCAGCCCGGAGATCCGCCAGAAAATCAAAGATACGGGGCGGGTACTGTTTAAGGCCCTGTGCTGCGATGGCTTTGCCCGTATCGATATGTTCCTGACTCCGGATAACCGGGTGGTGTTCAATGAGATCAATACCATTCCCGGTTTCACGTCTCACAGCCGGTATCCCAAAATGCTGGAGGCGGCAGGGCTGGAATTTTCCCAGGTCGTGGATCGGCTGATAGAATTAGCCAGCTTGAAATCCAATTGAGGCATTCTGTTTCCCCGGATGTCAGGTTGGGAAACCTTGGCATGTCAGGACACATCGCTGGGAGTTCTGCTTCCCTGGCGGCCATGAAAGGAGCCGGAAAACTATGTTGTACAGCCTGACCCACGAGGATATCCATAAAGGCTACGGAATTTTGGTCAATCGCACCCATCCTCTCAAAGCTGATGAGGATTCCATGGCCGGAAAGCTGTCTCCCGCAGTACCTGACCCTCTTCCCGGCACGCCATATCCCGATGTGCTGCTGGAAGCCGTTGCCGCCAGGCAGTTGCAGGCACTGTTGGAAGCCTGCGGATCGGCAGGCGAGATCATACCGGTCAGCGGTTACCGCACCCAAAAGGATCAGGAAGATATTTATGATTCCTCTCTCCGGGAGAATGGGGAGGAGTTTACCAAGAAATATGTGGCGTATCCCGGTACCAGCGAGCATCAGACGGGTTTGGCCATTGATGTGGGGAAGGCGGCGGAAGAGATTGATTTTATCCGTCCCGATTTTCCTTACGAAGGGGTGTGCCAGCGGTTTCGAGAACTGGCGCCTTCTTTTGGCTTTATAGAACGGTATCAGGCAGGGCGTGAGGACAGCACCGGTATAGCTCAGGAACCCTGGCATTTCCGGTATGTAGGGGTTCCTCATTCCCTGTTGATCGCTGGCCAGGATTTGACCATGGAGCAGTATATCCAATGGATAAAGCAGTATCCCAGCCAGAATCCATGTCTTTTGGCACCGGGATGGACGGTATATTTCTTATCCCTGCCGGAGACAGCGTTACAGCTCGTCCTGCCGGAGGAGGCCTTCCTGACGGGAAACAACGAGGATGGTTTTATTGTAGCCCTTCCTGCTCATGCAAAGCCTGTGGTGAAATCCCGATAGCATTGGGACAGCTTGCTGGCGGGATGGCAGAAAGTCCCGGTGTGGTTTACTATTTAAAACAGCGGACTCTTATTGAGTCCGCTGTTTTTTAAGCCGTAGAGACATTCTTGACAATAGCTAGATTCAGCTGCGGATGAGCTTTATAATCACCACAGTGGCTGCTCCGTCTCTATTGGCGGTGTCACTGTTATAGTTCAGAAAAAAATCGGTCTGAACCGGAGCGTTAATAATCAACGCGTTAGAGCCAGTAGCGGTGGTTCCATCTGTTCCGGTACGGAAGTAAATGCCCAGAGGAAGGAAAGCGGATCCGTTATAAGAGGGAGTGATCTGCATATAGCCGGCGGTTCTCAATGTGGCTGACACATGGTACGATACAAAATAGTATCCTGGAGCAAGGGTTATCTTGGTAGGAGATGTCAGGGTGATGTTTCCTGTAGGATCGGAAACCACAGTGCCCAAAGGAATGGGAGCACCGTTGGAAAAAGTGGCCATATATATGGCAAAGGAGGCGAAAATATTCTCCGGAGCAGTGCCAGGAATCCCTTGGGGAATGGTGAAATCCAGGCGGATACCGTCTCCAGTAGAAACTACATTGACACTGGCTGGAGTCCCCGGGTCCCCGGTGCTGGTAGGTCCTCCAGTTATCGTCGGGGTCGCCCCTGTAGGCCCAGTTGCTCCTGTAGGCCCAGTTGCTCCCGCCGGCCCGGTTGTTCCCGTAGGCCCAGTTTCTCCTGTAGGCCCAGTCGCTCCCGCCGGCCCGGTTGTTCCCGTAGGCCCGGTTGCTCCTGTAGGCCCAGTCGTTCCCGCCGGCCCGGTTGCTCCTGTAGGCCCAGTCGTTCCCGCCGGCCCGGTTGC
>CALWMQ010000242.1 GCA_944382025.1 uncultured Clostridia bacterium
TGCCCGGCCTGTTTGACGAGGATCCACGGGATGTGTGCCGGGAATGATCGGGATATCCGCCTATAGGGAACGGATGTCCATGAGCCGGAGAAACCGATGCGGCCCTCCCCTGACGTCTGGTGGAGCCATGTCCGGCTATTAGTTCCTTTCCATCTGGTATCCGCGGTAGCCGCCTCCTGAGGGGAATTCCACAGGATCCGGCTGAAACCAGCGGCGCCCTCAGAATCAAAGGATACAGAAGAGCCGAGTTTATGATGGATTGCCAGGTACTAGCCTGTTATGATTTGTTTGGAGGTTCTGTATGAGATTTGATTTGATGACCCTGTTCCCGGAATCCTGTATGGCGGTGCTGGGGGAGAGCATCCTGGGCCGGGCTCAGGAAAGAGGCATTCTGGAGATTTACTGCCACCAGATACGGGATTATACCCTGAACAAGCAAAAGCAGGTAGATGATTATCCCTATGGGGGTGGAATGGGCATGGTGATGTTCTGCCAACCCATTGCTGACTGCTTTAAGGCGGTATGCGCGCAGGTTGGCCATCGCCCGCACTTGATTTATATGTCGCCTCAAGGCAGGGTGCTGACCCAGCAGCGTGCCCGGGAATTGGCTCAGCTGCCTGAACTGTGTATTTTATGCGGCCATTATGAGGGCGTGGATGAACGGGTACTTGAAGAATTGGTAGACGAGCAGATTTCCATCGGTGACTATGTGCTTACCGGCGGGGAATTACCTGCTATGACCCTGGTGGATTGTGTATCCCGTATGATACCGGGCGTGCTGGCTGACCAAGTCTGTTTTACCGAGGAAAGTCATTTTTCTTCCCTGCTGGAGTACCCCCAGTATACCCGCCCTGCGGTTTGGGAAGGTCGGGAAGTACCGGAAATTCTGTTGTCTGGCCATCACGCGAATATTGCCAAATGGCGGCGGGAGAAGTCTCTGGAACGTACCCTGCGGCTGCGTCCGGATATGCTGGAACAGGCAGATTTGAGCGATCAGGATCGAGAATATCTGGCCAGCCTGCGGAGCAGCGGGAATACAGGTTCCTGACCTCCAGACGGAAGGAAACTGACCCAATTAAATGTCTATACATCTCATTTTCACCATAAATTGGAAAATATATTTAGAGGATTCTATTCTTTCTTCGTTTTATGTTATAAAAGTTATTCACGGTTTTTGTGATAAGGTCCAAAACAGCAACCGGGCCAGACCCGAAAATAGGGCAGCCAGCCAAAATTGCGGTTTTAGGCGATTTATGGAAGCAAAACTGATTGACGGAGCATAGTTTTGTGGTATAATAATCCCATCCTGTTTATCAATCCGCCAATTGGCGTTCATGAAATGAGAGGGAGTTTTTTGAAATGTATGTGAAAGACGTATTGGTTCAGAATCAGGTTGGCCTGCATGCCCGGCCCGCCACCTTTTTCATTCAGAAGGCCAATGAATTTAAGTCTTCTATCTGGGTGGAAAAGGAAGAAAGGCGTGTAAACGCCAAGTCTCTGTTGGGAGTCCTGTCCCTGGGTATTGTTGGCGGCACCAACATTCGGATTATTGCCGATGGGAACGATGAAGAAGCGGCTGTAAACGGTCTGGTTGCCCTGGTGGAGTCCGGTTTCGCCGAATAAGGAAAACTGCGGGAAGCGCGGCTGCTGATTGGCGGCCGCGTTTTTTTGTGGTATACTGTGAATATGGCAGTGTTAGGCCTGCGGATAGTTGCCCCTGTGAAAGACCGTTCCTTGACAAAGCGGCAGAAAAGGGATACAAGAAGTAGAATTATCCGGGCTTTGGGGGACTGGCGGGAAGCGGCTCCCAAGAGGGCTGCGCCTAGGCACTGGTTCTCGACCGAACAGCGGGATTGTCGGCAGGGTTTAGATCCCTGGTTTCCCGGCTGATTAACTGATGAACGGCCCAAAAGTGGCACAATTATCCTAAGGGATGTTTGGGAATTGTTAGATGGATATGTAAATAGGTGAAGCAGGGGGTTCCTATGGGAGAACGAAGCGAAAAAATTAAACAGCTCCGTAAACAGGCCATGGCCCTGCCTTTAGAGCCGGGCGTGTATATTATGAAGGACGCGCAAAACAACATTATTTATATCGGTAAGGCCAAAGCTTTGAAAAACCGGGTAAGCCAATATTTCGGTTCGGATACCAACCATCCGGAAAAGGTGCGCCAGATGGTAAGCCATGTGGATCATTTTGATTACATTAAGGTGGGGAGCGAATTTGAGGCGCTGGTGCTGGAATGCTCCTTGATCAAGCAATACAGCCCCAAATACAATATTCTGCTGAAGGATGACAAGGGTTACCATTATATCCGGGTATCTCCGCCGCCCTATCCCCGTATTACCCAGGCGCGTCAGAAGCTGGATGACGGTGCCCGCTACATCGGGCCGTATGTCAGTTCCATGACGGTGCAGGAAGCGGTGGACGAAGCTAACCGGGTTTTTCAGCTGTCTACCTGCGGCAAAGCCCTGAGCTACGGTAAAAGCCGGGAACGGCCTTGCCTGAACCACTATATTGGGCTTTGTTGCGCCCCGTGTACCGGGAAGGTGAAAGAGAAGGACTATATGGAACGGGTGGATCAGGCCCTGGAATTTCTGGTACAGGGCAGCAATAAAATGCTGGAACTGCTTCAGGAGCGGATGGAGCAAGCGGCGGAAAACCTGGAGTTTGAGAAAGCCGCCCGGCTCCGGGACCGGATCCACGCCATTCAAAAGATTGGGCAAAAGCAGAAGGTAGTCATGTCCCGGGTTCCGGAACAGGATGTGGTAGCCTTAGCCCAAGGCCCGGCGGGTATCTGCTTTGAGGTATTCCGTTTTAACGGCGGCAGCCTTACTGACCGGGAGGATTTCGTGGTAGAGGATGGGGAAAACCTGCCCGCTGTCCGAGGAGAATTCCTGCGTCGGTACTACTCCCTTCGGGAGACGGTGCCTCCCCAGGTGACGGTGGACGGTGAGCTGGAGGATCAGGAACTGCTGGAGCAGTGGCTCACTGAAAAGGCCAAAGACAACGGTGCCCGGTATCATGTTCACATCGTCCAACCTCAGAAGGGAGAACAGGCCCAGCTAGTAGAGATGTGCCGCAGCAACGCTGCGGAGCGGATAGCCAAAAGAACCGGTATCTCCGGTCACGACGCGGCGGCGCTGGACGAACTGGCCCGGTTGCTGGGACTGTCCGCCCCGCCTGTGCGGATCGAGAGCTATGATATTTCCAATACCGGCGGTGAGGATAACGTGGCCGGTATGGTGGTGTTTGAAAATGGGCGCCCGCTCAAGGCCGCTTACCGGAAATTTAAGATTAAGACAGTGGTTGGCCAGGACGACTATGGTTCTATGCGGGAAGTACTGACCCGGCGTATGGATGAGTATGAGGCCCATAAGGGAGAGGATAATGGGTTTGGTACCCTGCCGGATTTGATCCTGTTGGACGGCGGTAAGGGGCATGTGGCGGCGGTGAAACCGGTAGTGGACAGCTATGGATATGGGATCCCGGTTTTCGGCATGGTCAAAGACAGCCACCACCGTACCCGGGCTATTGCTCTGGACGGTGGGGAAATCGCTATCCACGCTAAGCGCTCCGCTTTTACCCTGGTGTCTTCCATCCAGGAAGAGGTGCACCGGTATTCCATCGCATTCCACCGTCAGCAGCGGGGAAGGCGGGGGGTAGGTACTACCCTAACCCAGGTACCGGGGATTGGAGAAACCCGGGCACGGCTGTTGCTGCGGCATTTTGGTTCCGTACGGGCTGTGAGGGAGGCTACGGTGGATCAATTGGCCGCCGTCAAGGGAATGACCCGCCCTGCCGCGGAAGCCATTGCGGCGTATTTTGCCGGAGAGGAATAAAAAAGCCTCTTGACTCTCGTCCCCGCACGAGGGTTACACTGTTCCTGTAAGGAGGGCAACCCCCGAAAAAGGAAAGGACGGATGAAAGTATGCTATACCGCATCGGCGAATTCTCCCGTATATGCAGGGTGTCGGTCGATACCCTGCGATATTACGATCAGGAGGGACTACTTTCCCCAGCCCAGGTGGATCGGTACACTGGATATCGGTATTACCGGGTGGAAGACCTGAAGCGAATCCATCGCATCCGAGCCCTTAAGGAAAGTGGTCTGTCTCTGGAGCAGATCCGGCAGATGCTGGAGCATCCTGGTTCTACAGAGGAACTGCTGTCCGTCAAAAAGCGGGAATTGGAGGGCACCATAACTGCCCTTCGACGCACCCTCCTTCAATTGGAATCTATCCAATATGCATGGCAGGAGGAGGAAACAATGTTGCAGGTGCTGATTAAAGAGGCCGCCCCGCTGAAGGCGGTCACGTTCCGTCGCCTTGTCGGATCCCGAGAGGAGATTTTCACGGGAGTGGAGCGGATCCGTCAATATCTGGGTCGCCATGGATGCAAGGCTGACGGTTCCATGATTGTGGTCAACTACGAAACCGGCTTCGGTGGGAAGGAGCAGGATATCCGTGGAGGAATTGTTCTTTCCGGACAGCTGCCCCGTGACTGTCCCTACGATCAGTGGACCGCTCCCCTGGAATCTGCCGCTACTGTGATAGTCGGGCCGGAACAGTTGGCCGAAGCCTATAGCGCCCTGTGTCGTACAGCCGGAGAACAGCAGTGTCAGATCATTGGTCCGTTTATTGAACAATGGTACGATGACACCACGGTGGAGGTGTCAGTGCCGGTCTGTCGGTTGGAGGAGGACTTTGACGATTCCCGTAATGAGGACTTGAATATTCCCTTTGAGGATGACCCGGATATGGTGGGACGATGGAAGATGGTGGACCAGATCCCCTGTATGGAGGCCTTTTGTCCCGGGCATCCCAAGGCAAAGGGCTTCTTTGCCATCCCGGAGATCTATTTTCTCCCTCATGGGGAGAAGTATTGGATTTTCGGCTGGAGCAAGGGGGTGCTGCTGACCCGTATGGGATATCCTAAACAGACCAGCCGCAACCAATATACAGTGAAGGAGCTGGAGGGGCAGCGGTATCTGTTTGTGGAGATGAAGCTGGAGGACTATCACCGGTACGGAGGGCGTCCGGAAATTTGGGTGCTCCGTCAGATGGATCACCGGGCCTATTCCAAGGCGGAAATCCGACGGATTGACCGGTTGGACAGACCCTTTGAAGAGGATCCCCAGATTCTGGGCCTGTGGGAGGCTTGCGCCTGTGTTCGGCGGCCAGGGGAATTTGATCCGGACCGGTTACGTCTGGACGAAGGCAGCCTGTTTTGGAAAGCGGTGGAGTTCAATCCGGACGGGGATTGTCGAGTGATCTATGGAGACGGCACGAAGTACCGGAAACCGGATTATGCCTGGACAAAGGGCTGGGTGCTGGCTCCCATATCCGGGACGGCGCAGGCTTATGAGCGGCGCCGGGTAAAGGGAGCCGAGTATTTGTTTGTCCAGTGGAAAAGCGGTGATTATATTTATGGTGGGCGGGAACCGGATTACTATGTATTTCGTCGGCGGGATTGACCGGCGGATGAAAGCGAGGATGAATTCATGGCGGAACTGAAAACCAATGCCATGCGGATGTTGGACCGGGCTAAAATTCCCTATACCGTTCATACCTACGAGGCCTCCGAGGCCCTGGACGGCGTGACGGTAGCGGGGAAGATCGGCTGTCCAGTAGAGCAGGTATATAAAACCCTGGTGACTCAGGGGAAACACGGCTATTTTGTGTTTGTGATCCCGGCAGCGGCAGAGCTGGATCTGAAAAAGGCAGCCCGTGCCGTAGGGGAAAAGGCGGTGGAGATGATCCATGTCAAGGATATCAATAAGGCTACTGGGTATATTCGGGGCGGATGCAGCCCAGTAGGGATGAAAAAAGCCTATCCTACTGTTCTGGACATTTCCGCCCGTGAACGGGAAACCATTATTGTCAGTGCGGGGAAAATCGGCTGGCAGATGGAAGTGGCGCCGGATGATTTAGCAGAGCTGATCGGCGCTTCCTTTGAATCTCTGACCTTCTAAGTGGGAGAAACTATTGGCCAAGCCTCTTGGTTAGAAATAACGGATCAAGAGGGATAGATAGGCTGAGATTCTTAGACAGCCGCAATTTCTGAATGCGGATACCATAGCGGAAAATGGGACTGGCCTGTTCCTCATGCGGGTTGTACGCCTTAGGACATGTATAGATATATGAAATTTTTGAAAACATGGTATACAAATTGGTGAAAATGTAGTATACTGTACTTGACCGCAAAGGTAAAGGAGGAATCCGTATGAATCGAAACACTGTTATCACTATCGGAAGGCAATTCGGCAGTGGCGGCCGGGAGATCGGTCGGAAATTAGCGGAACAGCTGGATGTGCCGTTTTATGATAAGGAACTGCTGATCCAGGCGGCTAAAGATAGTGGACTGGCTCCGGAAGTGCTGGAAAATTATGACGAGGTGCCAACCAACAGCCTGTTGTATTCCCTGTCCATGGGGGCGTATTCCATGGGAAATATGAACGCCGCTTCCCTGAATCTGCCCCTGCATCACAAAGTCTTTCTGGCCCAGTTTGAGACCATTAAAAGGCTGGCGCAACAGGGTGGGTGCGTGATCGTAGGCCGGTGCGCCGATTATGCTTTGATGAAGCATCCTCACTTGGTCAGCGTGTTTATCTACGCTGATATGAAAAAGCGTGCCGACCGGGTTGCCAAATATGAGAATATTTCAGCCAAGGAAGCCGAAGATCGTCTGCTCAAGGCGGATAAAAAACGGGCAAATTACTATAATTTCTTTTCCAATAAGAAGTGGGGTGCCGCGGAAAGCTATCACCTGTGTATCAACAGCGGTATTATTGGGGTAGACAATGCGGTAAAGCTGATTCTGGATTTTGCCCAGATGAAGGAGCCGGTGTGAAACGGGTACGGGAAATAGCGGGCTGCAGCGGGGAGCAGAAAAACGACAGCCCGCCGCCCGGAGGGTAGGATATACCCTAAAAATCATCTTTCATAGAAAACGGCGTATCCCGGCTGATTCAGCTGGAATACGCCGTTTTTAGTTGTGCGATGGGGAGCAGACGGTGTGTACGGCTTGACGGATACCGTGCAGCAGTTCCGGATCCGTGTCAGGCTGAGGGATAAACGGGATTTGCCGGATATCCTCGCCGATCAGGGTTTCAAACCATACCGCTGCCGCCGCATACCGGCCGTAGTCAAAGGACAGATGAAAACCGTCACGACAAAGGGATCTGCCGGTTTTGGCATAATCGAAATCCGGTGTTTGCCGCAGGGCCTGGATGGTTTCGCCGACCCGGATTAGGGGCGCGCCAGTCAGACGGGAAGCCATTTCATACGC
>CALWMQ010000243.1 GCA_944382025.1 uncultured Clostridia bacterium
CTGTACGGGACGGTGAAGCTGCTGGAAGAGGACCAGCCTTACATCAAGGGGACTATCATCAACAAGTTCCGTGGGGATGTGGAGATTCTCCGTCCGGGGCTCCGGATGCTGGAAGAGTTGATCCATGTTCCGATGCTGGGGGTAGTACCCTATCTGGATGTGGACATTGATGACGAGGACAGTCTGGCGGAGCGCCTGAGAGGGCGAACCGGCGGCGGGGCTATCGATATTGCCGTTATCCGGTTGCCGAAGCTCGCCAATTTTACGTATTTTGGGGCATTGTCCTGTGTAGACGAGTTTTCGGTGCGGTATGTGGGCCGGGCCAGTGAATTTGGAAACCCAGATCTGGTGATACTGCCCGGCACCAAGAACACCATCGCCGACCTGAAATGGCTTCGGGAGAGCGGTCTGGCGGCCAAGATCCAGCGGTATGCCGATGCGGGGAACCCGGTTATCGGTATCTGCGGAGGGTATCAGATGCTGTGCCGGACCGTCCGGGATCCGTACGGCGTAGAAGAAGGGGGAGAGATCCAGGGGCTGGGACTCCTGGAGGCGGACACGGTGTTTGAGCGGGAAAAGACCCGTACCCGGGTAACCGGCCGGTTCGGCCAGGTAGAGGGGATACTGTCTTCTCTAAGCGGTACCCGGTTTGAGGGTTATGAGATCCACATGGGAGTTACCCATGGACAGACCGGATTGGCGGAACTGACCGATGGGGAACAGAACCGCAAGCCGGACGGCATGTCAGACGGCCGGAGCGTTTACGGGAGCTATGTCCATGGCTTGTTCGACTCGACAGAAGTGCTTGAGGCGCTTCGGAAGGCACTGGCCGGGCGCCGGGGCCTGGAGCTGAACGCCGGGGAGACAGTGGACCTGAAGGTCTACAAGGAGCAGCAGTACGACCGGCTGGCGGAGGTCCTGCGCCGGTCTCTGGATATGGACCGGATCTACCGGATCCTCAACGAGGGCGTGAGCGCCGCGGGTGCGGTGTAACGCCGGGAAAGGAAGGAAACGCTATGGAATCGATGAAGCCTATGGAGATCGAGAAGGAGAGCTTTGCCATCATCACCCGGGAGCTGGGACAGGTGAGCTTGCCGGAGGAACTGGCCCCTATTGTCAAGAGGGTGATCCACACCACGGCGGACTTTGAATTTGCCCGCACCCTGTGCTTTTCGGACCGGGTGGTGGAGCGGGCACTGGAGGCTCTGAAGGCCGGAGCCTCCATCGTCACCGATACCAAGATGGCTATGGCGGGGATCAGCAAGCCCACTCTAGCCAAGCTGGGGGGGACGGTCCACTGCTTTATCTCTGATGAGGACGTGGCGGCGCAGGCCAGAAAGGAGGGGACTACCCGGGCGGCAGTTAGCATGCGTAAGGCAGCGGAAAGCCTGAAAGGGCCGCTGATCTTTGCCGTGGGCAATGCCCCCACCGCCCTGATGGAGCTGGACCGCCTGATGCGTGAGGGACGGGTTCATCCGGCTCTGATCATCGGGGTGCCAGTGGGTTTTGTCCACGTGTGCGAGTCCAAGGAGCTGATCATGGACAGCGGCGCGCCCTATATTGTGGCCAGAGGACGAAAGGGCGGCAGCAACGTGGCCGCCGCCATTGTCAACGCCCTGTTATATATGGCCTGTCCCCGGGAAGGCTGAGAAAATCCTTTTGCCTATAGGACTGGACTTTTTCAAGATCGCTGATGTACATCCCCTCCCGGTAAGGGTTGTGGATTTGCCTGGGCAGGCGACCGCAAAATATAAGAATCCCATGCCCCTGTGCTTTTAGAGCCATCGGACATGGGATTTTTATTTTATAATCCAAGAAGTCGGATGCGGGGCGAATCCTATTTTATCCTTTGCCCGTACAGCCGAACAGCCGCAGTTTGTTCAGGGTAGCGGCTTTGACAGCCAATGACATGGCCGGCATCAGGTCGGTTATTCCGGTACCCGGGATATAGGTATCATAGGCGGCTTTGGCCTGAGCGGTGTTGATATCGGTAAAAATGTTTACTTTAGCGATTCCATTTTGAATCGTACGGCGGAAATCCTCATCTGACAGTCCAGACCCGCCATGGAGCACCAAAGGCGCGTCTACAACGGAGGCGATAGCGGCTAACCGTTCAAAATCCAAGCGGGGCTTGCTTTTATAGGCTCCATGAGCGGTGCCGATGGATACGGCCAGCGCATCCACCCCGGTGGCGTCGGCGAAACGCCGGGCATCCTCCGGATCGGTATACAGGCTTTGATCCCCTTGAGGGTCTCCCTCGGCACTGCCGTCGTTAGCCCCCACATGTCCCAATTCGCCTTCCACGGTGATGCCTCGGCTGTGGGCGTACGCGACCATCTTCGCCACCGCCCGGCAATTCCCTTCAAAATCCAGGGTAGAGCAGTCATACATTACCGAAGAAAACCCCAGATCAATCGCTTGTTTCACACAAGCTTCCGTTAATCCGTGGTCATAGTGGAGTACCACCGGCACAGAGGCTTTTTTCGCCATGGGAAGCAAAAAGTAAGAGAGTTCTTCCAAACCGGCAAAAGGCAGCAGTACCTCAGCGGTACCGATAATCACCGGTGCTTTTGCCTCTTCGGCGGCGGCCAGTACGCCTTTAGCCATCTCCAAATTCACCGTATTGAACAGTCCGACGGCATAATGGTTGTTTTTAGCGTCCTTTAATACCTCATTGAGGGTTACCAGCATATCCAATCCTCCCAATACTGCGTTTATATCGTCCGGCGTCCGGACAGGTGAGCCGCTGCTTATT
>CALWMQ010000244.1 GCA_944382025.1 uncultured Clostridia bacterium
CCTGGCACCTGTATCATCAAACTCTTACGTATACTGCCCAAGAGTACGCGGCAATGATCGGTACCTATTCGGATCACATTGCCCTGGGAAAGGAACAATGTCAGGCGCTTTGTAATAGGGTTGGAGAAGCCATTGAGGCTTTCGGAGGCCGGATCATTGTGTATGATACCATAGATCTGAATCTGGCCAGCAAGCCATGAAAACAGGTTGCCGAAACCTGTTGCTTAAAATAAGGAAAGGAACAGCTTTTATGAGGTTAGACAAATATTTGAAAGTATCCCGTCTAATTAAACGGCGTACAGTAGCCAATGAAGCATGCGATGCAGGACGGGTGCTGGTGGGAGGCAAACCTGCCCGAGCTTCCTATGAGGTAAAGCCTGGAGATGAATTGACCATTTCTCTGGGAGCCAGGGAGATACGGGTTCAGGTGGTATCGGTACAGGAAACGGTAGCTAAAAACGATGCAGCCCTACTGTACAAGCTGCTGTGAGTACACATAATATCATCATTCATACAACACAAAACCACTGGTTAAGCCAGTGGTTTTGTGTTGTACACCCCATCTGCCGCCAAAACCGATAAATTGTGATGATAGGTTTCTCCCGCAACCCTCAAGCAAAACTATAGAAAGGATAAGTTTTCGCCCGCCTTTTTCAAAAGGCAACGCCTGGGAGCGCTCACAGTGCGAGAAGCAGGGAGCAGAGGTTAGTGCCGCGTTCAAAACCGGCAGCCGCAAGAGCGGCGCGAGGCGGTTTTGGGCACCGCAAGGGGAGCGGGGGCGAGGGGCAGCGTCCCTAGCTCCACGTCCTGTAACGAATTGATGTTAGAATTTAATATAACTTAGTTTTTACGCCACCCTGAATACGGCATTTAAAAACTTCCAAAAAGTTCACAGAGAATTTACTGGAATGCCTTTACACTTCAGGGGGTTTATAGTAAAATAATGCAGAGATATCCCTTGCAAGTCTATACTATACGGGTGCAGGGCATAATCAAAGAAATAGGATGTGACATGAATCATGCAGCCAAAATATAAGCGGATCCTGTTGAAACTCAGCGGGGAAGCTATGGCGGGCGAAAGAGGATCCGGTTTGGATTTTGATACGGTGCTGTCCATCTGCACCGCGGTAAAGAAGGTTGCGGACGCTGGTGTTCAGGTCGCTATTGTGGTAGGCGGCGGCAACTTCTGGCGAGGCCGTTCCAGCAGGAAGATGGATCGGACCCGGGCGGACCATATGGGGATGCTGGCCACTACCATTAACGCGCTGGGTCTGGCAGACGCCTTGGAGCAGCTGGGGTGCGACGTACGGGTGCAGACCGCCATTGCCATGAACCAGATTGCGGAACCGTATATCCGCAACAGGGCTGTCCGCCATTTGGAAAAGGGCCGGGTGGTTATTTTCGGTTGCGGTACCGGTAACCCGTTTTTCTCTACCGATACCGCGTCTGCCCTGCGTGCGGCGGAAATTGAGGCCGATATTATCTTTAAGGCCAGTATGGTGGATGGTGTTTACGACAGCGATCCCAAGAAGAATCCGGCAGCGGTCAAATTCGATACCCTGTCTTATCTGGACGTGCTGAATAAAAACCTTCAGGTAATGGATTCCACGGCGGCTACCCTTTGCCGGGACAACGATTTGCCGATTCTGGTGTTCAACCTGAATGATCCTGAAAATATCGTCCGCGCGGTGTGCGGGGAATCTATTGGTACCATTGTTCACCCTTGATACAGAAAACGGAGGAGATTTTGAGATGGAACAGGTATTTGCGACAGCCAAGGATAAAATGAACAAAAGCGTCAATGCTCTGATGGAGGAATATGCTACCATCCGGGTGGGCCGGGCCAGCGCCAGTGTACTGGACAAGGTGACGGTGGACTATTATGGCGCGCCAACCCCGGTTAATCAGATGGCGGCTGTGTCGGTGCCGGAGCCCCGCACGCTGCTGATTACCCCTTGGGACAAAACGACCCTGAAGGCTATCGAAAAGGCTATTCAGACCTCGGATATTGGCCTGAACCCTCAAAATGACGGTTCGGCTCTGCGGCTGAATTTTCCCCCGCTGACCGAGGAACGCCGTAAGGATCTGGTGAAGAATGTGGCGAAATACGGGGAAGAAGCCAAAGTGGCTATCCGTTCTATTCGCCGGGACGCCATGGATAAACTGAAAGACCTGAAAAAGAAATCCGAAATCACCGAAGATGATCTGAAGGGCGCTGAGAAGCGGATGCAGGATCTGACTGACAAGTTCTGCAAGGAGATCGATGAGGTGGCTGCCAAAAAGGAAAAGGAGATCATGGAACTCTGATCCTAGCGGCAAACTGAACAAATAGTGGGTGACCGGCGGAGAGGCTTCGCCGGTCGCACCTTTAGTTTCCCCGGAACCGCCTCTATTCAGCAGCTAAATTTAGACAAGCTGCCGGAATGCGCTGGAATTTGGGGTCATACTATGAATGGGAGAATTTCCATGGGACTGTTCAAAAAAAAGGATGCGTCGATAGAGTCTCTGGGAGCAGATAGGTTGCCGGTACACATCGGGATTATCATGGATGGAAATGGGCGTTGGGCCAAAAAGCGCGGGCTCCCCCGGCAGGCAGGACATGTGACAGGCGCCAAGGTGTTCCGGACGATCACCAAACACTGCGAAAAACGAGGGATCCAATATCTGACGGTTTATGCTTTTTCCACCGAGAACTGGAAGCGGCCTCAGGCCGAGGTGGATGGGATTATGAATCTGCTCAGGGATTACCTGAAAGAATCTCTGTCGGATTTTAAAAAGGAAAATATCCGCACCCGGTTTATCGGGGAGCTTTCGGCACTGGCACCGGATATTCAGGAACTGATGGCTGAAGCCCAGAGGGAAACCGCGCATAAAACCGGGATGACCTTGAATATAGCGGTTAATTATGGGGGCCGTGCGGAAATCCTTCATGCGGTAAAACGCTTGGTGGAGGATGTCCAGAGCGGGAAAATTCGGGTGGAAGAAATTGATGAGGAACAGCTGAGTGACCGTCTCTATACTGCTGGCCAGCCGGATCCGGACCTTATCCTGCGCCCCAGCGGGGAGAGCCGCCTGTCCAATTTTATGGTTTGGCAGTCCGCCTATGCCGAATATGTCATGAACGATGTGTTATGGCCGGATTTCACCACGGATGATTTGGATGAGGCGCTTCTGGAGTTTGCCCGGCGCAACCGCCGGTTTGGCGGCGTCTGATCAATTGGCACCGGCAGAACAACTGAACTCCCTTACCCAATGCCCCCTGGATATGGGGAAAGTACCACTGAAAGGCTTGATAAATGTGAAATCGCGGATTTTGACCGGCTTGATTGGTTCAGCGGTAGCGTTGATCGTCCTGCTGCTGCTCCCGCCGCTGGCGCTGAATATCGCTATGTCTATCATCTGTGCCATGGCGATGTATGAAGTGTTTGTGGTTACCAAACTGGTCTCTCACCGGGGGCTGGAGACGGTAGCGGTATTGTTCGCTTTAACCGCCCCCTTCTTGAACCGTATGCGGTCACTGGCGGCGGTAATGGTTATCCTGGGTTTCCTGATTGCCCTGGCGGTGATCCAGGTAAGATACCATTCCCAGCTGCCGGTGGAGAAAACCGGCTTGGTGTTTATGATATCGGTGCTGATTTCTGTGTCCTTTTCCTGCCTTGTGTATCTTCGGGAAACCACCCTGCGGGGGGATGACCGGGATGGTCTGTTTTATGTGTTCCTCGGGCTGGCGATCCCATGGCTGTGCGATAT
>CALWMQ010000245.1 GCA_944382025.1 uncultured Clostridia bacterium
CTGGACTATAAAACTGATGTAGCCTTGCGCCGTGCCTTGAAGGAGCAGACCGCGGACAGTACGGTCATCATCGTCGCGCAGCGGATCAGCACCATTCTCCATGCGGAGCAGATTCTGGTGCTGGATGAAGGGAAGATTGTGGGACGCGGGACCCATCAGGAACTGATGGAAACGTGTGAGGAATACCGGCAGATAGCCGAATCCCAGCTGTCGAAGGAGGAATTGGCGAAATGAGCAGCGAGAATCATCGCGGAGGACCTCGGCCCCGAGGACCTATGGGACATGGGCCGGGGCCTGGAGTCGGGGAAAAGGCCAAAGATTTCGGCGGTACCATGAAGAAGCTGATCCGGTATATTTCCCGGTATAAAGTAGCGATTTTTCTGGTGATGCTGTTTGCCGTGGCGGGAACAGCGTTGAACATTGGCGGGCCGAAGGTACTGATCAAAGCGAACCAGGCCATAGTGGACGGCGTAGTGGAGATGATTTCCGGCACCGGCGGAATAGATTTCGGCTATGTGGGAAAGATCCTGCTGATTTTGCTGGGGATGTATGTGATCAGTTCCATCCTGCAAGCGGTTCAGGGTTTCCTGATGACAGGGGTGTCCCAGAAGGTTTCCTATAACCTGCGCCGGGAGATTTCCAAGAAGATCAACCGGATGCCCATGAAACATTTTGAATCCAAGACCCATGGGGAGGTATTGTCCCGGGTAACCAATGACGTGGACACCCTGAGCCAGAGCCTGAACCAGAGCATTACCCAGCTGATTACCTCGGTGGTGACAGTGGTAGGGGTGCTGGTCATGATGCTGTCTATCAGCTGGGAACTGACCTTAGCGGCCTTGCTGATTCTGCCTTTGAGCATGTTTTGCATTTCGTTTATTGTAAAGCATTCGCAGAAATACTTTAAGGCACAGCAGGAATACCTGGGGCATATTAACGGCCAGGTGGAAGAGGTTTACGGCGGGCAGAATATCGTGAAGGCTTTCAATCACCAGGAAGAGACGATCCGGGTGTTTGACGACACCAATAACACACTGTACAAATCGGCGTGGAAATCCCAGTTTTTGTCGGGCATGATGCAGCCAATGATGCAGTTTATCGGCAATCTGGGATATGTGGTGGTATCGGTTTTGGGAGGATGGCTGGTGATTCGTGGGCGAATTTCGGTCAGCGTGATACCTTCTTTTGTCCAGTATGTGCGGATGTTTACCCAGCCGTTGGCCCAGGTAGCCCAGGTAGTGAATATGCTTCAGTCGACTGCGGCAGCGGCGGAACGGGTATTTGAGTTTCTGGAGGAAGAGGAAGAGGAAATAGAGATTGAAAACCCGGTACCGGTTCAAGGGCTGAAAGGGCAGGTTGACTTTTCTCATGTGAGCTTTGGTTACCGTGCGGATAAGGTGATTATCAAAGATTTCAACGCCCATGTGGAGCCGGGACAGAAGGTGGCGATTGTGGGCCCCACGGGAGCGGGCAAGACCACCATGATCAAGCTGCTGATGCGGTTTTACGATGTGAATTCGGGAGCGATCCTGGTGGATGGCCATGACATCCGGAATTTCAACCGCAGTGAGTTAAGGCAGATGTTCGGGATGGTGCTGCAGGATACCTGGCTGTTTAACGGTACGGTGATGGAAAATATCCGTTACGGTCGTTTGGACGCGACGGATGATGAGGTGATAGCCGCCGCCAAAGCGGCACATGTCCATCATTTTGTGCAGACATTACCTGATGGGTATCAGATGGAGCTGAATGAGGAAGCCAGCAACGTATCCCAGGGCCAGAAGCAGCTTCTGACCATCGCCCGGGCTATTTTGGCGGATCCCAAGATCCTGATCCTGGACGAGGCAACCAGTTCGGTGGATACCCGGACGGAGGTACGGATCCAAAAAGCCATGGATAACCTGATGAAAGGCCGAACCAGTTTTGTAATTGCCCACCGGCTGTCCACGATCCGGGATGCGGATCTGATTCTGGTGATGAAAGACGGGGATATTGTGGAGCAGGGGCGGCATGAGGAACTATTGGCCAAAGGGGGATTCTATGCGAATCTGTATAATTCCCAGTTTGAGAATACCGAAGAGTCTGCCTGAGTTGGGGTGATGGAAAGCGTCCCGGCTGGCGGGATGGTCTGGTATGGCAGGGATCTGGGTATTTAGAGAGGCATATGTTTGACAGGGAGAACGGATAAAAGTATCCGTTCTCCCTGTTTGCCTGTGGGGTGGTTTGCGCCGGGAAGACATCAGCCCTGTTTTTTCATCACGTTTTCGGCACAGGCCTTCAAGTCCTGCAAAGTGTTCAGGGAAGCACCGGATTGGGTGATGGTTTCCTGAACAAATTTCGGCAGGGTATCAAAATACTGTTTCATATCCGGATGAGTGAAGACAGGATTTTGGGTTGGCTGATTAGGCATAGGATCCCCTCCTTTTGCGGCATTCTGGGCAGGCGGCGCAGCCATGGAAAGCAAAGCTGGAAAGGGCATTTCCGGGATTGCGGGGCTGTAGCGATCCGCAGCATACAGGAATAGACGGAAATAGCTGAAATCAGGAACGCAGATTTAGTTCCCGGACATACGCGCGCAGTTCTTCCGCACTGTGGATTTTCTCAGCATGGGCATTGACCGCCTCCTGGATTTCCTCCGGCAGATTGTAAAACTGGTCATCATAGGAATACCCGCCCCGAAGGAAAGCGCCTATGGCAAATCCGGTTCCCACATTGTCCGCTAAATAGCCATCATTAAGCATTCTTATCCCTCGTTTCCCTGAAAAATGGAGTTTTCCTGGAACTCCAATTTTAGTTTTTACAATGGGGCAGAATTTTTACTCGGGAATCCATGGATAAGAGACATGGAAAAACAGGAAAATATTGAAAATTTTTGATTTTGACAGGCCAATAGGAAAATGATATCATATGCCCATAGCCGGCGGAAAGGAGGGGGTCGGAATGGAGCTGCCGTGTCAGGTGGTAAAGGCGATGAAGGTTTTGGAGAAGGCGGGCCATGAATCCTATGTGGTAGGAGGATGCGTGCGTGATAGTTTGCTTCATCTGCGGCCTCATGACTGGGATATTTGTACCCCTGCCCGCCCGCAAGAGATTCAGGACGCTTTTGAAGGATATCCGGTTGTGGTTACGGGGCAGAAACACGGGACAGTGACCGTGATGATGGACGGTATGGGGTTAGAAATCACCACCTACCGGTCAGATGGTGCCTATGCCGATCACCGCCATCCGGATCAGGTGAGGTTTGTAGCCAGCCTTTGGGAGGATTTAAGCCGTCGGGATTTTACGATAAACGCGATGGCTTACCGACCGGGAACAGGGATCGTGGATCCGTTCCATGGTCAGGAGGATCTTAGGACAGGCTGTTTACGGTGTGTGGGGGAACCGGAAAAACGGTTTTGTGAGGATGCGCTGAGGATCCTAAGGGCGCTGCGGTTTGCGGCAGATTACGGCTTGACCATTGAAGCGGATACCTCCGAGGCCATGCGGCGGCAGAGGGAATGGTTGACCCTGATCGCGCCGGAACGGATAATGGCAGAGATGAACCGGCTGATTGTGGGAAAGGAAGCCGGAAAGATTTTGAGGCAGTACCCGGAGGTGCTGGCGGTTTTCCTGCCGGAGATCTCATCAGCTATTGGGTTTGAGCAGCATAGTGTATACCATCATCTCAGCGTATGGGAGCACACGGCTTTAGCTGTAGAATCAGCGGCTTCCGTTTTGCCGGTACGCTTAGCGTTGTTGTTCCATGATCTGGCCAAGCCCCAGTGCTTTACCCTGGACAAGGAAGGTTGCGGTCATTTTTACGGCCATGGGGGCCGAAGCAGTTTGATAGCGGAACAAGCCCTCATCCGCCTTCGGTATGACCGCAGGACAGTGGAACAGGTAACAAGGTTGGTCAAATATCACGATACTCCCATAGAAGCGGCGGAACCTGCGGTAAAACGCTGGCTGAACAGGATGGGAGAAGAGGATTTTCGGCTGTTGCTGGAAGTGAAGAAGGGTGATACGTTAGGCCATGCCCCTTGGGTAGTGAAAGCCGGCATGGAAAGGATTGACAGGGTTGAGCAATGTATGGAGGGCGTTTTGCGGCAGCGGCAATGTTTTGCGTTAAAGGATCTGGCGGTGAATGGCGTGGATGTGCTGAAGGCGGGCATTCCGGCCGGTCCGAAGGTGGGGCAGGTACTGCGCTGGCTTCTGGAACAGGTTATCAACGGCGGTTTACCCAATGACCGCGCAGTGTTGTTGGAGGCAGTGCGGGACGGCGGGTCGCAAGAAGATAGATCCAGGGAGTCTTAGTGGCGGGAAAAGGCAGTGGAAACGGACCGATTATGGAGAAAGGGGTCAGGTAGATGGCTCTGATAGATAAAATGGCGGAGGATATTCGAAGAAGCGGGGACAATATTTTTGAGCTGGTATTGATCGAGGATGGGAAACCGCAGATGGTCACTATCCATCCTGTCAGCCCCTGTCAGGATTGTTACTCGGTTACCAAAAGCTTTATTGCCACGGGTATCGGGATGCTTGCGGATCGAGGGGAGCTGTCTTTACAGGATCCTATTGTCAAATTTTTTAGGCAAGAATTGCCGGAGCGGACAGACGACAAGCTCTATCGAGTAACCGTGGAGAATCTGCTGACACAGACGTCGGGACATGAGCAGGGTTTTTTGTTTGAAGGGGATCGGTTCAGCCATGGCCCGGACTGGTTAGGGTATACCCTGTCGCAGCCGTTAAAATATGAGCCTGGAACGCATTTTACCTATTCCAACGCTACATATTACCTGTTGTCCTGTATCATACATCGGGTTACCGGAGTTACTGCGGAGACATTTTTGCGCACGGAGTTATTCACGCCTCTCGGAATTGAGGATTATGCTTGGTCGTGCTGTCCGAAAGGGGAGACGCAAGGGGGAACGGGGCTATATCTGTCCACGTGGGATATGGCAAAACTGGGGATTTTATATTTGAACCAGGGTGTTTATGAAGGAAAACGGCTGTTGTCAGAAGGATGGGTAAGAGAAGCAACGGAGAATCAGGTGAAAATTCCTGGAGCGGATGCGTATGGCTATAGTTTCTGGCCGAGTGGAAATGAAGGAGGATATTCTTGTAACGGAGCCAACCAGCAGATGGTATTGGTACTGCCGGAAGAAAACCTGGTTTTAGCGGGTCATGGATATGCGTCGGAATATGATTATCGGAGGCTTCTCCGTCGGGCTCAGGGAAAATTATGATAGAGGCGGTGGAAGCGAGCGGATAAAAGTAAGTTGAAATAAAATATCCCTGTAGAAAAGAGGAAAAAAGCTTGACATCCAGCGTCTTTATGGTAGAATAAATAACGTTGCATCTGTCAAAAGAGGTGTCGGCATGGGCCTTTAGCTCAGTTGGTTAGAGCAACCGGCT
>CALWMQ010000246.1 GCA_944382025.1 uncultured Clostridia bacterium
GTGTCTCTCGTGGATGAGAATACTGCTCTTTCCTTTGAGAAACCCCATGAATCCTGCCACGCTTTCTTTTGGCGGGATTTCTACCAGCATATGAATGTGATCCGGACACACTTCTGCCTCTACTATTTGGATTCCTTTCCAGTTGCATAATTCCCGCAGGATTTTCCCGATCTCTGCTTTGTGTTCTCCGTAGAATATTTTTCGCCGGTATTTTGGCGCAAATACGATATGATATTTGCAGTTCCATGTTGTATGTGCTAAACTCTTATTGTCATTCGTCATCCGAATGTCCTCCTTTTGGTATTCCTGTGCAGTTGTCAGCCCGCACTTTTTCTTACCAAAAGGAGTTTTTATTTCCTACTCACCGCTAAAGCTTTCCTGAACCCCCGGCACTGCCGGGAGGGTTCCCTTACAATAAAAAAGCCCTTCCCGGGCAATTGTCCGGGAAGGGCTTTTTTAAATGTACTTTACGGCTTGGCATTACATAGGCTGACGGTTTATTCGCGGCTGGATGAGGGCAGGCTAAATAGCGGTCATATGGTCAGCTAAAGCCCGGGATGTCGTTTCTCTCGGTTATTATAGGCCTACTGGCATTTACCGTTTGAACCTATTGCCGGTGTTGGCATAAACGATGCCGGCAATCATGATAACCATAAAAAAACCGAGGCCGATCCACAGAAGCGCCATGGATTTGAATATTTCGCCGGAAGCCACTATCAACCAGCCGGCGGCTAGTACAAACATGAACTTTCCCATGAAACGGCAAAGTTTCTTCTCATCCGTCTTTTCTTTTTCCTCTCTGGAAGAGGTGTTGTAGCCCGCAATTAAAAACGCACCTTTACCATTCCAAAAGGCAATGCCTAAGAGAACGAAAACCACTACACAAATCAAATGTACAATAAAAAGCAAAAACCTTCCCACCTTTACAAATTCCGGTTTGCCACGCGGCTCGAATTATGGGGGTACGGTAAAAAATAAGGGCTGGTTCCATTCCCCTTCCTGTTAAGGACGCACCTTGCCCACCACCCACAGTGGGATGCACTGCCTGACGCAGCTGCACACTCTCCCAGGGAGAACGCCCCGCCGGACTTTCTCCCCATTAGCAACACCGCAACGGGAAAGTGCCAAGGGAGCGGTTTCGCCTTACCCGCGACGCCCCTTGTCAACTCCCCGGTTCAGCGCTTTTCGATAACCAGGAGGGCTTAAAACCCCTCTCTGTTCAAAATGTAGCCTTTGACAAATCGCTGGCTATCAGAGCTTTTTTACCAATTCCTTGAGATATTCCCGGAAGCCGTCTCCTACCTCCGGATGCCTCAGGGCCACTTCGCAGGTAGCCTGGAGAATCCCCAGTTTATTTCCCATATCATACCGGGTTCCCGTAAAATCCACACCGGTCATACCCTTTGTTTGGGTGAGAACTTTCATGGCATCGGTAAGCTGGATTTCCCCGCCTGCCCCCGGAGGGGTCTGGTCCAATATATCAAAGATTTCCGATGGCAGCACACACCGGCCCAAAATGGAATACAGAGACAAAATTGTATCCGGAGAGGGCTTTTCAATCATGTCCGTGACCTTATATAAGTTATCCCTCAGGGGCTCCACCTGAAGGGAACTGTACCTCAGGATCTGCTCAGGGGTAACTTCCTTGATCCCCACCACGCCCAGGCCGTATTTCTCATAGGCACGGCAGAGCTGTCCGCATGCGGGATCCTCACCGATAATCACATCATCCCCATACAGCACCGCGAACGGCTCATCCCCCACAAAGGAACGGGCACAGCTGATCGCATGGCCCAGACCTTTGGTTACCTTCTGGCGTATGAAATAGATATTGGCCAGCCCGGCAATCTCCCGTACCTGACGAAGCGTATCGGCTTTGCCGGAGGCTTCCAGCCGTTCTTCCAACTCCGGGCTGTAGTCAAAATGATCCTCGATCAGGTCTTTACCTCGGTTGGTGATAATCAGGATTTCGGTAATTCCAGACCGTACCGCTTCCTCCACAATATATTGGATGGCCGGCTTGTCTACAATGGGATACATTTCTTTTGGCATGGACTTGGTAATAGGCAACACCCGAGTCCCCAGCCCGGCTGCGGGAATCACGGCTTTACGCACTTTTACGCTCATGTACAAATCCTCCGGTATAGAATAATAAGAACAGGAGTCGCAGCAAAGGGCGCAGGTACACGCCATCACATGGCAATATAACACCCTCCGCTTCCGCTGTCAAAGAGAATCCCGGGTATGTTAAAACAGCCTGAGCCATCCCGCGACCAGCGCTGCCGCTCCCAGGACAAGGACAACATAGAATATGGCCACACCAACGGGATTCACACCGCCGCGGCGGGACAAACGCCGCCGGTAAACATCCGGAGCCGGATACCGAATCCGAAGCTGAGCGATTGTCCGTAAGCAATGGCGAAAATACCATTTTGTCCCCATATTGCCTACGACGAGGCGAAGAAACAAGGTGGCGGAAAAACACCCCTGGGACAGATAGGCCACCCAGGAAGGCAGGGAAGAGAACGATTGCCCCGTCCATCCCGCCACGGTATTCCACAGCAGCAGCGCTTCCGGGACCGCCAGCAGCGCCCAAAGCGCCAGAAAGCAGAAAAAACGGCCGTACATCTTACGATACAGCAGCCATTCCAGGGGGAAAAAGAGAGCGCACCAGTTCCAGGAAATCTTATGAGTCTGTTCAATAAAGCGGAACCGTGCCAGATAATACCCCAGCCGAGGTCCAATAAAAGACGCCAGCTGGACGGCTGGAAGCTGGGCCACAACCCCATCCGGCGGGACATCGGTATAAGGACCCGCGGAAGTAAAAAAATCGGCAGCTTCCATTTCCGGACAGTGCTCCAGAGGATCAGGAAGCGGCTCATTCAGTTCATGCCCGCAGTGAGAGCATACCGCATCCCCATGCCTGTTAATGACCCCGCAGTTGCCGCACACCAGAGCCTCGTCATCCTCCCGGAACACCGGAGCCTTCCACTGATTCGGGGTACCGTGGAAAGCCCGGCACGCACAACCGCCGGCAGCCTTCCAGCATTCCCGATGATGGGGTGCGCCGCACAAAGGGCAGACAACAATATCGTCCTCTGGCTGGAATAGCCGGAGACAAACAGGACAGGTATACAAACGATAATCCGGCATGGCAGTCCATCCGTTTCCAGTCGTTATGGCGTCAGATCATCAGATCATGAAAAGAAAATCACAAAATATTGGCTGGAGAAGATCAGCAGGTACGCCACGGTCCCCAAGGCGAAAGATACGCCTCCGGATGTAAAAACGTTCTGCTTATAGCGGGCGTTAGGGTCATTTCTCCATTTTTGGGCTTTACGCACCACTTGGCGCATATAAAAATAGTTGCCGAATAATCCAAAAAAGATCCGCAGCAATAGCTCGGCAAATCCCGCCAGCATCAGGACAATCAGAATCAGCCGTGTCTGAGGAGAAGCCATCAGCGTCTCCACCGCTTCATACATCTGGAGATAGGTGCCGTCAGTCATCAGCGGGGAGAGAAGCCGCATGGAAATCACCATGGACAAAACCGACCGGGCAGCCCAGAACAGCAGTGTTAAAATACCTGACAGAAGGTTTTTCCTGTACAGCAGCCAGCATGGGGTGATCAGGAAAGCAGGCCAGTTCCAGGAAATTTTCGTGCCATGCTGGCTCATTTTTTTAAACCTGGGCAGATAATACTGGGGGTTCACGGTTATCACCTGAGCAGCCTCATCAGCGGTAACCTCTTCTATCTGTTCGTCACGTCCTACCCCGCCGTAGGGATCCATGACCGGCATATGAAAAGGTGCGTACTCCCCATAGCCCCCAGGAGGCGTGTAGGGCGGTGCTTGCTGGCCGGGAGGGGTATACGGGCCAGCGTATGGCGATGAGGCGGAACTCCAGTCGCTGCTGGGCAGCTCTCGCCCGCAACGGGAGCAAAACTCGGCGTATTGGGTATTGAGATTGCCGCAGTAGGGACAGCGTTTGCCTCCCAGAGCGGGATCATGGGATTGCGCCGCCGAACCGGACGTATCCCCTGGCCCGGTCTCCGGCTGAAACACCGGTTCCGGCTGAGGTTCAGGACGGGTCCACTGGTTCTTGGTACCATGGGCCGCCGCGTAATGACAATGCCCCTCCTGTTTCCAACAGTCCCGATGATGGGGCGCACCGCATTCCGGACAGGCAACGATATCGTCTGTTTCCTTGAACGGCTGCCCGCAGACCGGGCAGGACAGGCCCTCATAAAAAAACATAACCTCACGCTTTCTATCAGCGCCGGTGACAGTCAGCTGCACCCACAGCCAACTGAAAACTCGGACATATTTTCTAGATATATTGTACCTTTTTCCGTCAGTACCTGCAACCAAATCCCGGAACGTTTATAAAAAGTTAACGATTTTGCTCACACTCCGCAAAGAACATCCTCCCTCTTTCCCGGACGGGGATAAGGAAGCGTCCCGAAAACCCAGCGAGGATATCCGTCACGTGACGGGGCTCTGCCCCTGGCCCCTTCCCCTTGCGGTTCCCAAAACCGCCTTGTGCTGCGCTCACGGCTGCCGGTTTTGACCGCGGTGCCAACCCCTGCTCGCTGTTTCCCGCCCCACAGGCGCCCCACGCGTTGCCTTTTTCAAAAGGCGGGGGAAAACTTTCTGTGCGATGTTTTTAGCAAGGTCTCTTTCTATAGTATGCCTGTTACATGATGAAAAAAGAGTCCATTGGAGTATTTTCCATATGGAAGTTGTGTCAATTTATGGATTTTGGCATCCAATTCAATACTTACTATGATTACACATATGGTAGAAAAGGTACTTTCGGTATGTTATAATTGGGATGAATAAATGCGATTTTTGGAGAGGGTATAAAATGTCAACAAACAAAGACTATTTGTTCTTTTTGTTAGACCAGTTATCTTCTCTCGATGGAATAGCTTATCGTATGATGATGGGCGAATATTTAATATACTATCGCGGAAAAGTTGCGGCATATATTTGCGATGATAGGTTGTTAATTAAGCCTGTACCATCAGCTGTCAAAATGCTTCCCGATGCCGAATATGATTCTATAAGTCCAGGAGACAGAAAAAAGTTATTGCGTGTTGATAACGTTGATGACAGCAATTTTCTTATTGACTTATTTAATTCAATATACGATGAATTACCTTTTCCAAAGTCAAAGTAAGAGCTTTTTGAAAAAACAGGCAGCAATTAAATTAATTGCTGCCTGTTTTATTATACTTCTCCGTCGCCTTCTTCCCTTTAGGCGACTATTGTGATTTTGACCGTCTTTTCCATTGCTCAACACGGTCCCCCTATGTCAGGATTTCAGTGAAAAATGAAAAATCAGGTAGGGTCATTAGTATTTTCCAGAATAGTTGATATTTTCCAATTTTCTCAGTATACTATATTGGTATGGCCGATATGGCGGGATATCCGTGCGCCTTGAAACGGCCAGGGCCTTTTCTACCATACGGCCCGGAAAGGATGGGAACGACAGTCCCATGGAAATATCATCGTTTTATGACAAGTTGAAAGGCCGAACGGTGGCGGTATGCGGCATCGGACGCAATAATACCCCGGTGGTGCTCCAGCTTCTGGAGCACGGTGCCCAGGTACTGGCCTGCGACCGCCGTTCCCGGGAGGAATTGGGAACGGCTGCGGAGGAGTTGGAAAAAGCGGGCGCCGTGCTCCGGTTGGGAGAGGACTATCTTGACTCCCTGGACGCGGACCTGATTCTCCGCACGCCGGGCATGAAGCCCTATCTGCCTCCCTTTGAGGAGGCCCGGGGCCGAGGGGTTCCGGTATCCTCGGAGATGGAGCTGTTTTTTGAACTGTGTCCGGCTTCTATCTATGGCGTGACCGGCTCCGACGGCAAAACCACCACGACTACCATCGTGGCGGGCCTGCTGTCCGCCGCCGGGAGGACGGTCCACCTGGGCGGCAACATCGGCCGCCCCCTGCTGCCGGTTATCGAGGACATTCGTCCTCAGGACGCGGCGGTGGTGGAACTGTCCAGCTTCCAGCTCACCCGCATGGAGCAGAGCCCTCATGTGGCGGTGGTCACCAACGTGGCTCCCAACCATCTGGATTGGCACACCGACATGCAGGAATATATCGACGCCAAAAAAAACCTGGTACTCCACCAGAAACCGGAAGACCGGGCAGTGCTCAACGCGGACAATACCATTACCGCCGGGTTCGCGGAGAATTGTCCCGGACAGGTATACTGGTTTTCCCGGAAGGGTCGGGTAAACAGAGGCACCTTTTTGGGGGAGGATGGGGTTCTCTACGGCACAAACGGCCAGAACGCGCCTACAGCTATCCTCCCTGCCCAGGAGATCAAGCTGCCAGGGGATCACAATGTGGAAAATTTTCTGGCGGCCTTCGCCGCTCTGTGGGGAGAGGTTTCCCCAGAAATCATGGCGGCGTATGCCCGCAGCTTCAGTGGTGTGCCCCACCGCTGCGAACTGGTGCGTGAGTTGGACGGTGTCCGCTGGTATAACGACTCCATCGGCACCAGTCCCTCCCGAACCATTGCCGGGCTCAAGGCCTTCCACCGGAAGGTCATCCTGATCGCCGGGGGATACGATAAGCATATCCCCTATGATCCCCTTGGCCCTGTAGCCGCTGACACCGTCAGCGCTGCCATCCTCATGGGTGCTACTGCCGACGCTATTCAGGCAGCTATCAGGCACTGCTCCGACCTGCCTGTTTTCCGGGTTCCGGACATGGAGGAAGCAGTGCTTACTGCCCGCCGCCTGGCGGAACCGGGAGATATTGTGTTTATGTCCCCAGCCAGTGCCAGCTTCGACCTATACAAAAATTTTGAGGAACGGGGCGATCATTTTAAACGGCTGGTGAACCAGCTGATGCCGGGGGAAGCGTAACCGAACGAAGGGATGGATAGCTCAGGGGATATAGGTGCCCGGTTCCTGAGTCATAGGAGCCGGGCCGTTCGGGAGTCCTATCTTCGGGAAAGCCGGATTGGCTGGGCACCGGTACTTTGAGCCGTTCCCGTCACCTACAGAATCCCTTGTTTTTCCAAGGGGGCGGATTTCGATTGCCCCGGGTTCCTCTGGCGGCCGTTTTATGGAAGCCGGGAGTCCTGTGGAAAACGGACTTCTGTAAAAAACAGCATATCGCCACCTGAGGCTGTCCTGCGGGAATCCCACCTCGTAAAGATCCGGCGGACTTTGTGGGTGGCCCTGTCCCGCTATATTTCCCCATTCTATGGGCGGCCCCCGTTTCATGGGAACTCGGGTTCCCGGAATGTGAAAAGGAAGGAGTCATGATCGATGGATATTATCAAGTGCCTGGAAGAGCTGTGCGCCACTCCCGGCGTGGGCGGCATGGAGGACGCAGCCCTGGCTGCTGCGGCTATGCTGCGGGACTATACAGAGGAAGTGACGGTGGATCCCCTGGGTAATGTGCTGGGGATCCGTCGCTGCGGTAAGGCGAATGCTCCCCTTGTACTGCTGGAAGCTCATATTGATGAGATTGGTTTCATCGTCACTCATGTGGACGACGGAGGCTTCGTACATGTGGCCCCAGTGGGAGGCGTGGATTCCCGGGCGCTTGCCGCTGCCGAAGTGGTACTGTGGGGAGAGAAGCCCCTGAAGGGGGTATTCTGCTCCACCCCACCTCATTTGAGCAGGGGGGAGGAATCTCTTCCCCCTGTCCCGGACATGGGAATTGATGTGGGACTGGACGCTAAAAAGGCCCGGCGGCTGCTGCCTCCGGGCACCCGGGGCACCTTCCGGGCCCATTTTGAACGGCTGCCGGGAGGGCGGGTATGTTCCAAGGCCCTGGACGACCGGGCAGGCGTGGCGGCGGTGCTATATTGCCTGGAACTGCTGAAGGAAAAGACATTGTCCTGTGATGTGGCGGCAGCCTTCTGCGTTCAGGAGGAACTGGGTACTCGGGGAGCTCTCACCGCCTCCCACACCCTGCGCCCGGACAAGGCCATCGCAGTGGATGTCAGCTTTGCCCGAACCCCTGACGCCGATCCCGCCAAATGCGGAATCATGGGCAAGGGGCCTATGGTCGGCTGGTCCCCCTGTCTGGACTACGAAATTACCCGGCGGCTGGAGGATCTGGCTGCGGAAAGAACCATTCCCTTCCAGCCTGAGGTCATGAGCGGGGGCACCGGTACCGACGCTGACGCTATCGCCTCCGCCCGGGCCGGCGTACCCACCGGCCTTCTCTCCATTCCCCTGCGGTATATGCATACTCCCGTGGAAATGATCCAGGTCAGCGATGTGGAACAGGTGGGGGCCTTGATGGCCGCCTTTGTGGAAACGGAAAGGGCAGGTGACGCGGAATGATGCAGCATCTGAAAAAGCTGTGCTCCTTGCCCGGTGTCTCCGGACGGGAGGCCCCGGTGCGGGAATATATTTTAAAGGCTCTGGAACAGAGTCCGGCCGAGATGACCGTAACAGTAGACCCTCTGGGCAGCGTCATTGCCCGGATCAAAGGGGAAAACCCGGCTCCTAAATCCCTGCTTCTGGCCGCCCATATGGACGAGGTTGGCCTTATCATCACCGGCATCACTGAGGATGGGTATCTGCGTTTCACCACAGTGGGCGGGTTGGATGCCCGGGTCCTGTATGCCCGGCGGGTGAGAGTAAACGGCCATCTCGGCATCATTGGGGGCAAGGCCACCCATCAATGCACTAAGGAGGAAAAGGAGACAGCACCTTCTGTTTCCAAGATGCTCATCGACGTTGGCGCCTCTTCCCGGGAAGAGGCGGAGCAGCTGGCCCGTCCCGGGGATACCGCCGTGTTCGACAGCGATTACCAGAAGCTGGAGGGCGGCTATTTCAAGGCCCGGGCCCTGGATGATCGGGCAGGCTGCGCCCTGCTGCTGGAACTGGCAGGCCGGGTACCCGGCTATGACCTGACTCTGGCCTTCACCGTCCAGGAGGAGGTGGGCCTCCGGGGAGCCAAGGCAGTAGCCTACGCTGTGCAGCCGGACTATGCGGTGGCAGTGGACGCCACCACCGCGGCGGACACCGCCGGTGTACCTGAGGACAAACAGGTATGCCGTACCGGCCAAGGAGCCGTGGTATCCTTTATGGACAACCGGACTTTGTATGACAAGAAACTGTACGATACGATTTTCCGTCTCGCCGGCGAACTGGATATCCGGATCCAGCCTAAGACCATGGTAGCCGGCGGCAACGATGCCGGAGCCATGCAGTTGGCGGGAGCGGGTTGTAAGGTGGCGGCGGTGTCTCTGCCCTGCCGGTATATCCATTCCGGGAGCTGCGTGCTCCAAAAAAGGGATGTCCAGGACACCCTGGCCCTGTTGCAGGCGCTGGCCGACAGCCTGCCCGGGGCGGAACTCTGAAAGGAGCGGCGGCTATGATCCGTGTCCTTCGCCCGGAAGACCACCTCCGTCTGACCCAGGCGGCGGAAACCACCCGTCCCGACGATCCCCTGGAGGCCGCCGGACGGATCCTGTGCCTGGCAGCGGCTTACGGCCTCTCCAGGCCCTTTATCCGGTTCTGGTCTGGGGAAGCGGACGCTTTTATTTCCCTGTTGGACGGACAAGCTGTGGTAGTCCCCTCCCGAACCAGCGAGGGGCGGGAAGAATTGATGACGTTTCTCACCATGCAGCCGGAAATCCGGGCTGTCCGGTCCACAGCGGCCTTTGCCCGCTTTCTGACGCAACGCCAGCCAGGAATCTGGTTCGGGATAAAAACCGGAGAGGTGATGACTCCCAGCGGGCCTCTGTCCCTCCCGGACCGCTCTGTGGAATCCCTGCCTCCCCGGGAGCTCTATCCCCTGCTGCAAAGCGGCTTCCGGGAGGGGCTCCCCCCTTTTGAAAGCTGGTATCCCGATGTGTCCCACCGGCTGCGCCACGGCCTGTGCCGGGTAGCTGGAATCCGAGAAAACGGAATACCAGCCGCCTCCGCCATGACAGTAGCGGAATGGCCCGGGGGCGCCCTGATCGGCGCGGTGGTCACCCGGCCGGATTGCCGGGGCCGGGGACTGGCCTCTAGCTGTGTTTCCGCCCTGACCGCTGACCTGTTGGCGGAGCACCGCCGGGTACTGCTCTCCCCCAAAAACGACTACGCCAGGAGGCTGTATGCCCACCTGGGGTTTGTACCCTTTGGCGACTGGGGCAGTGTGAACAGACAGCCATAGCTGGGCCGTTATACATCCTGTGTGGAAAACCGTGCGGTGAAAGGAAAAAGAGTCCATGAAGCTGTTCAGGATTATGGGAGATTCCGCTGTCAGCCAGATGACGGTCAGGCCAGGAACTTCCCAAAATCACTGGGCTGCGGCTGTTTCACAATCATATGGCCATCAAACTGGTATTAGAGGTGCTCGGCGGCTTTCACAGCCGGGCCGTCCACCGGATTCGGAATGTGGTGTTTGAGGTGTTTGCCTTGACCGGTCAGAAAGGTTTGCTCTTCACTCTGCCATGTGAAGATTCGACCAGCCGTCTGACTGGGATTATGCGGCGCATATCGCCAGCATATTCACCTCTCATGGGCAGAGATATACGATGCGGAACAGGTAGCGTCCCTGGCTGTCCGGCTTCAGCGAAACGCCACCGAAAACCGGCTGAAGTACAAGGCGTCGAAGCGGGATATCGAATAATCCCGCCGCCCTCTCGGCGGCATAAACCGCCCGTCTGATCAAGGAACGGCTCGACCTTTGACGGCGGCGGAAAATCACATAAGG
>CALWMQ010000247.1 GCA_944382025.1 uncultured Clostridia bacterium
CGGGGTCGAGGGGCAGAGCCCCCGACGCCTCCGCCAAATCCGCTCGTCCATTTTCTGATAAACAGCAGGGGATCAACGGAAACCGTTGATCCCCTGTAATTTTTATCTGAAAGAACACGTTTACTTGATATCCCGGCGGCAGAAGCTGTCCCGGGCGATCCACAGGAAACACACCGTATAGACAACCAGAATAACCACAGAAAATCCTAAAGTCATGGTAGGATCCACGGTGGCACTGGTACTTCCTCCGAAACTGATCATGCTGGAAGATACGGGGAAGTAAGCCGACAGGGATGTATTGGCGAAAAGCAGGAATTTCAGGCCTGGGATTACATATCCTGCCATAGCCAGCATGGTGAGCAGGCTGATCGCCATCTGGCTGCCGAACATCAGCAGGATGGAAACCGCTACCGCCACCGCGGTTTTCCGGGTAACCGCTGAAAGCATCAGGGCCAATGCCGTATAAGCCGCTACGGGCAGCAGGAACAGGATATATTTAATAAAAGTATACAATAGGCACGGGATCCGCACTACCGACCCGAAAAGGGAAACTACCTGCATGGCGCCGATACCCTGAAACCCGGTCAGAATACCGCTGAGCGCAAAGGATGTCACAAACATGGCCCCCGCGGTCAGCAGGATAACTTCCAGCAGCAGAACCGTTTTGGCCCAGAAGATACTGGAACGCTTATGAGGTGTTATCAGCAGCAGCTTGACAGTACCGTTGCTGAATTCGCTGGCAATCATGCCGCCTGCCAGTACCATCAGCAGCAGAGACACCATATCCAAAGAGCTGGCGGAGGAATCCATCAGCCCCATAAACGAACCGCTTTCAATAGGCGCGGTATTGGTGGACAGACGCTTCAGTGACACGTCGATAGCGGTCTGGAGTTCCTTGCGGGTGCTGCTGGTCAGAAGCTGTCCCTGCTGGGTCTCGCCCCTCACCAGCATGAGCTTGTTGGAATGGATGCTATCCATTTCCTTGCCCTTCCAGGCGTCCGGAGAGGCGCTGTTTATCAAATAATTCATGCTGCTGGACACCGGCGGGAAATCCAGTTCCAGATACAGGCCATAGATTTCCTTCTGGACATCCATCTCCTGCTGGGAATTGAAGCCCATTTCCTGAGGAGTTGAGTTTTCCAGCTGCTCCAGGCTCATCCGCACATACTCCCGCCAATCCCCTGCCGTCAGCAGTTTATCCAGCCGGGCCATTTCCTTCTGGGCGGCGGCGATGACTTCATTTAACATCTCCTGATCCCCCGCGCTGAGGCTGGGATCGGACAGCTTCTGCTGGGCATCCAGAACCCTGTAATAGTAGTCTCCGTAATACTCGTTGACCAGATCGGTCCGCCAATCCTCAGGCGGAATCTCGTTGTCCAGCAAATATTTGTATTTGGCCGCCTCACTGGCTGCCCGGGGATCCGTCTCCGCCGAATCCTTATAGGATTGATAGGAGCTTTCATAATCCTGCTGCCACGTCCAGGAGGAAGAATACCCCCCCAGGCTGGCCGCCAGCTTGCCGATCCCCAGAATAAACAGTGTCAGGGCCACAATACAGCCCATCAGAATCCAGGAGGACGGCTTTTTGTACAGCTTGGTACGTTCGTTTTTCAGAAGCTTACCCAATGACGTTCCCTCCTCCGGTGATACTCATAAAGATCTGTTCCAGAGACTGCCCTTGGGCGCTGAGACCATACAGGGTAATCCCGTTGTCCATGAACAGGCGGTTCACCTGTCCCACCTGTTCCTCACTGATGTGTAAATCTATATAATCCGGGCCGATGCCCACAATCCGGTCGGCCAGGCGCTGCTGCACAAGCGCCATGGCGTTTTCCATGGGCCGCACAACATACCGGTAGGTAGAGGTACTGGAGAAATGGGTCAATTCTTCCAGGGTGCCCATCTGCAGCAGTTCCCCGTTATTAATAATCCCTACCGTATCACACATCAGCTGCATTTCCTGCAGGATATGGCTGGATACCAGCACCGACAGACCGGTTTGGGCCGCCAGATGGCGCAGAAGATCCCGAAATTCCTTGATCCCCGCCGGATCCAGCCCATTGGTGGGCTCATCCAGAATCATGATTTTCGGATTGTGAAGCAGGGCCTGGGCTACTCCCAGCCGCTGCTTCATACCCAGGGAATAACTCTTGAATTTCTCTTTGATGCGCATCTGCATCCCCACCATCCGGACTACCTCATCGATCCGGCTGGGGTCAGCGCCGCAGGCTCTGGCCTGGATCACCAAATTGTCGTAACCGGACAGATATCCATACATATCCGGGTTCTCCACAATGCCGCTGATGCTGGCCATGGCTGCCTCGAATTCCTTGGAGGCGTCATGACCGTTGATGATAATCGTCCCGCTGTCCGGCCTGAGAAGACCCAGGATCATTTTGATCGTCGTGGTCTTACCGGCGCCGTTGGGGCCTAAAAAACCAAAGATTTCCCCCTCTTTGACCGAAAAGCTCATGTTCTTCACAATGGGCCGCCGGCCGAAGGATTTGCATACGTTTTCCAAGCGGAGGACTTCACTCATACGTCTACCAAACCTTTCGTATTTTCTCGGTGGCAGGCTCAGCTGGCCATCTGAGCCTTCTGTACGCTGTCGTAGGAATCACGGTACAGGCTGCTGATGCGGTAGATTTTCCATTCCCCGTCCACCTTCTTGAAGGTCAGGCTCAGGGTAACCGTCTGTCTGCCGTCCTCTACCTCTACCAGGCCGTCCTCCATATAGCTGTAAAAACTGCCGTCTACCACATATTCATATTGCACATCGGCCTTTGCCGTATCCTGGGAAATGTCAACCTTTTCTTTTTTGATCCTGGCCAGCTGCTGGTCCCGGATCCGCAGATCCCCCTGTGCCTGGCTGTTCAGCTCGCTGAGAAGATTGCTGGCGGAAGCGGCGATATATCCGGAATCGGGATCAAACAGCGGCGAAAGGCTGTTTTCCACCTCCTTCTGCCGGGCGGCTAAGGCCTCCCCGCTTTTCAGGGCGTCCAGCTGCTCATCGGTCAGCGCTGACTGCGCCTGGAATATAGCCTGGACTTCCCGGGTCAGGTCTTTTAGCTGCGCCTTCTGCGGGATCAGCATCAGCTGGGTCACCAGCACATAGATCACCACCACGCCCAGCAGAACCATGGATGTCACGAAACCTCGGTTGACCGGTTTCCGGACAGCGGCATTCTTCATTTGACGGTCTCCTCTCATCGTTGCAGTTTTGCAGGCAGGCTTCACCTTCCCGCCTCCGCCTCAGATGGTTCTGGGGCTTTTTTACAATCCGTATTGTATCACAGGAATTTCGAAAAAAAAGGGGGTTCAATGAGACTTATGCGGGAGTTCATAAATTCTTAATGGTTCCCTGAAAACGGCGCTCCTCTCATGGCTTGGGCAATCGGCTATACACCCATTCGCTTGTGAGCGGTTGAAAGCCGCCATGGGAATCCATGGCGGCTTCGGCCTGTCGAAAAACCAGTTAGAGAATAGCAAGATACGCAAAAGAGACCGCTATATACAGCGCTATGCGCCGTATTGCCCCCCGGCAAGGGTTCCCCGCCGAAAAATGTCCCACCTGCGCTTCTTTTGGAGAAGATTTCGCCCTCTTCGGAGGACCAACCGGGTCTTTGCCCCGGCACCCCTCCACCTTCTGAAAAAGGTGGACGAAAACTTTATTGCGCCACATCTTTCGCCAAGTAAATTTTTTAACCCGCATAAGGGGCCATGGCGGCTTATGAATGCACGGGAAGTTTTCGCCTGTCTTATGCGTCTGGGAACGCCGGCAGGGCAGAAAATGGCGGACCGAGTTGGTGCTACAGTCAAAACCGGCTGCCGGCAGGGCGGCGCAGGTTGGTTGTGGACACCGAAAAGGGAGGCTGGGTCAAGGGACAGCGTCCTTGTCATCCTACCCAGTATCCTCCCTCAAATCCCGCAGGCCAGGTCCACCGGGTTCAGGGCAGGGAATATGTCAGCCCGCTGGAGGCGGAAATATGCCCTTCACGGTCGATAAACAGGGCCTCCGTTCCCTCTATGGATTCAATCAGCTCCATCCCTTTTTCCATCCCCAGAACAAAACAGGCCGTGGAAAGGGCATCTCCGTCCAGGGACTTTTCCGAGACAATGGTGACTGACGCCAAGCCGTTCTCCACCGGATACCCTGTATCCGGATCCAAAATATGATGATAAAACTGTCCTCCATCGGTGAAATTCCGCTGGTAAATCCCGGAGGTGACCACCGACTTGTCCCGCACCGGCAGGATCGCCGCTATACGGTCAGGGCTTTGCGGATCCTTGACCCCGATTTTCCAGTCCCCGCCGTCTTTCTCCCCCAGGGCCAATATATTTCCCCCCAGGTCGATCAGCGCGCTGTCTACCCCCCGCTCCCGCAGCAGTTCCGCCAGGCGGTCGGCTATATACCCCTTGGCGATGGCCCCCAGGTCCACACCCGATTCCGCCTGGTCCATCCAGGCCCAATCCCCCTGGGTATGCAGGCCGGTGTAATCCACCAGCGTAACCGCTTGCTCCAGCGTCTCCGGGTCAGGGGCTTGGGGATCCGCCCCGGAAAAATCCCATAGGCGGCTCACCGGCCATATGGTAATATCCAAGGCTCCGCCGGTCAGTTTTCCATACTCTATCCCCGCTTCCAGCAGTTCCCGGGTTTCGGCATGGATCTCTTCCCTCCGTCCTCCCGCACGGTTTAACCGGGCAATATCGCTGGATTCCACCGTCGCGCTGAACAGCTGTTCATATCTCTGGATCTCCCCGAAACACTCCGTCAGAATATCCTCCCCTTTGGGCAGCACGGAATCAGGACCGTATACTGTAATAGATATGACCGTATCCAGGGCGAAGCCGGTTTTTGTCACCGTTTCCGGCGCGGAAGTACAGCCAGAAACCGTCATCCATAACCCCGCTGTCATCCATACGATCATCCTTTTGACCGCCAGCCGTTTCGTGGAAAATCCCTTCCTTTCAGTATAATAGGTGACATCAGTATAGGAAGATTTTTTACGCCTGTCAATCATTTCTGTTGATATGATCAAATACTCGACAAATTATTCCATGGTTGTACGATGTTTTGCCTAATTTGCCTGTCCGGAGCCTCTCTGAGATGTATGGTTTATCAAAAAAGATAACAGGTTTGTAACAAAAGTTGAAATTGATAGCCCGATTATGGTATAGTTCCTTCAGGCAAAACCACGCCTTATATACAGCGATTGATAGGCAAAACGCTTTTTTGAAATTTTTTGGAAAGGGGGACAGGTATGAAAGCAACTCTGCAAGATGCCAAAGCCACCCTGCGTCAGCCGTGGCTGTTATCCATCCTGATGGTCGCTGCCATTCCTTTGTTCCCGGAATATATCGCCCCATTCCTGGCGGTGGGCGCTCTGGTAATGGCCTATAAGGACGCCAAACCCAGGGGCAGAACGTTTACTGTCGGAACGATTGGCAAAATCCTGATGGCCTATATGTGCTACCTGGCTTTCGGTGTACTGTATTCCAGCCACCCCTTTAACAGCTTTTCTACCTTCGTGATGTGGCTGGTGATGTTCCTGGCCTATCTGGCTATGACTACCGTACTCACCAACAAACACCGCTTTGATACCGCCTTGTTTTGTATCTCGCTTATCGCCGGGGTGGTCGGCCTCATCGGCATACTCCAGTACTTCTTTAACTGTATCCTTCACGTGCCGGTGGAAAATCAGTTCTGGCAATGGATAGACGACGTGGTCTATCGCTTCATCCCCATGGATATCAATATCCATCTGGAGGAAATGCGCTTCTCTTCCACCTTCACGAATCCCAATATATTAGCGGAATATATGGTGATGGTACTGCCCTTTGTCACCTATTACGCCTTCGGGGGACAGCGTACCAGTGTCCGGCTGCTTTGCCGGGTTTGCATCATCACCGCCGCGGCAGGTGTCGCTTTCTCCTTCTCCCGGGGCGGATATCTCGGCCTGGCTGTCATGCTGTTCATCCTTTGCCTGGTCAACAGGAAACGCCTGCTGCCTATCCTGCTGTCCCTGTTCTCGGTCATGGTACTGATCCCCCAGTCGGTTATCGACCGTATTTTCTCGGTCAATACCATGGACGTCGGCGTGTCCGAACGCCTCCTGATCTGGGAAAGCGCTATAAAGGTTATCGGCAAAAACCCTATTTTCGGTCTGGGGCCCGGCGTGGAAAATTTTTGGAGCCTTATGCTCCAGTCCGGCATCAACGCGCCCCATGCCCATAATCTGACCCTGCAGCTGATGGTGGAAGGCGGTATCATTGCT